>NZ_JBXWND010000014.1:0-67584 GCF_059610185.1 Ruegeria sp. YTSA108
CAGGTGCCCGAAGGTCTTCCTCTCAGCAATCGCCATCGCAGCTCTCGTCATCTATTGGCTATGAGTCCTGACCCTAGCGGACAAAACGGCCATTCGGTCAAACCATAGCGGGCAAATTGGGTCGAATTGAATCAAGGGCAATTATTTCATCGATTAATTAGATTTCCCAAAATCGATCCTTCCCGAACCATTGCTACTTAAGTCGAAAATTGCATTCAATCTACACCTGCACGCGGCAACAAAGCGTCGCCGCCAATCGAAATTTACTCGGCTGGTGACCAATTTGGGCCGGGATCATAGGTCGATATCTCAGCTGTTATTTCAAGCGTATCCGGCCCAAAGTCCGCTTCGAACACGGTGCCGTTTTCACCCACGAGAAAAGAATGGATACCCGTTTCTCCGTAGTCCGCAGGCACCGCAAGCAAGGCGTGACCTGCCACGAACCGATCGCCGACAAAATAGGAATAGGCACCACCCGGAGCATTTGGTCCCTGCCCCTGCAAAATTGCGAAGTAGTAACCGAGGAAAGGTTCGGGTTCGAAATCATCCGCACCGTCGCTCCACCCCGAGGCGGTGGCGCGGGCAAGGGCTTCACCGACAAAACTGTCTTCTTCTGGCCAGAAGAGGCCGTTTCGTGCGCCGGGATCCGAAATGATCGTTTGGGCAAATTCCATGACGCCATCGCCATTGTGGTCCACAAGACGAAACGCCGCCTGAAGATCAACATAGGCCTCAAGCGTTTCGATTACTTCCAATTCATTCAGTCCGATTTCACGGGCGGAAAGCTCCTCTACCCCGGCTTCTAAATCAAACTTCCAACCATTCTCAGCTTTCAGAATTGGGATCGGAAAGGGCCAACTATCTTCGCCAAGCAGAAGAAAAACCCCATCATCCTCGGGCTGAAAGCGGTATCCTTCAGCATACATGCCAAGCACTTCCTGCCTTCTTTGCTGATCTTCCACCGGATCACCCGTTCCGATTAGATCTTCTGCCTCTGGTCCGAAAATCTCGAGCAGCTTATTCTGGTCATCGGCCCTTAAAGCTTCGACAAAAGCGTCCAGCGCGGTTTGCGGAGTTTCGAACAGGGCACCGTCGGAAAACGCCGGTCCTGTAGCCACTGCGATCACTAAAATAGAAAAAACCGATTTACGCATGTTACCGCCTCCCCTTGCCTTTGGCAGCATGTCCCCGTTTGGACGCCTTGTGAGCTTTGCCGCCTGAAGATTTTTTCTTCATAGCCTTACCTTTGGACGCAGCGGGTTTTTGCTGAGCCGTGGCCTTTTTTACCTGAGGTTTCTTAGCTGCTTGCGGTTTCTTTTTGACAGGCTTCTTCGCCGCATCTGGCCGTTTCGTCCGATCGATGGCCTGCTGCTTGGCAGCAGCCTTGTCCCGATCAACGTTACCGCGATTCACCTGCGGCAAGGACTTGCCCCCACTACCTCGATTGGCCAGAGCACCGCTCGCGATAGCCCCCGCCCCTGCACCAGCTGCAACTGCTGCCGCGCCTCCCCTGCTAATGTCTGCAGCACCGGATTCACTGCTCAGTTTTGCGCGGAGTTCGTCCGTGCGACCCTCGGGGCGGTTGACAGGCAGGTCGCCGCGACCACCTTCCGGCCTTTTGTGATCAGCGATCTTGTCCCGGGCTTCCTTTTTTCGGTCAGGATCGGGTTTCCATCCGATATCAGTTCGGTCACCAAGATCTATATCGTTACCGATATTGACGTTGCCGTCGACGTCTATGTCGATGTCCGGGTTTCTGTATATCGGGCCACCGCCCCATCCGCCGCAATTCCGGCACCCCCAATAGTCATACCAATCGTCGTCATCGTCGAAAATCTCGTCGATCAGCGCCACGGTGCCAAATGTCAGCAAGGCCGCGCCCACTACGTCCCCGGTCGACGGGCCGGTATAGACAGTCTCGGGATTATATTGCGGGACGTACACTGTTTCGGGTTGTGTCGGAGTAATTACAACCGTTTCTTCATCAGATACCTCGACAGTTTGCTCGGGCCCGGAAACAAGAGCTCCGCTGTCAATTGCCTGATCCCGCATTACCTGCACCGCATCCAGTACATCGTCGGACTGGGCCAGCATGGCGGTGCCGACTGTCTCGGTCCAATCGATGTGGGTGGCCATTTGACCGACGACTTCGGGGAACGCCGTGGCCAATACACTTACAGACGGATCCCAGCCCATAGCTTCGATTTCCGGCTCGAGCTCTACGGGGTCGCGGTCGGCGTTATCCAACAAATATCGTTCTGCCTTAACAATCTCCAGTGGCTGAGTGGCCGCAACAAATATCTGTATGAGTAGAGTGTCGGGAAAAAGAGCCACCGGGGCGACCAAAGTTTGCAACTCAGCATCAGATAGAAGATCGGATGAAGTCTCAGACGTAACTTCCGTTGCAACAGTATCGGACGCCTCTTGTGCAAACAGGGCGTTAGATGCGCTTAAACTGAGAGCAAATATTATATATCTAAACATATTGCGATCCTTCAATTTATCGAAGGATCGCCTAAGACCGTGATTCTGGCAACTGGCCTGCCAAATGGAGGATCATTTAGTAAAACATGGTCATTGGTCAAGCTGGCTTGAGCGGTCAATTTACTTACAAGGCCAGCTTCTATGGCGCAGGGCGATTAACTCCCAACAAAACTGTTTTGCGCGACAAGCCTCAGGGATTAATGGGGGCGAAAACATACAGAGCTTTTAGTGCTTCGCTCGGCTCCACCCCCGGCAAAGCGAGACGAAATATCTCTTCCATTGTGCCCTGAGCATACATTTCTGACAGAATACTATCGACAACGAGTCGAAAGTTATCATCACCCCTCGCAATAGCCAATCCTTGCTTTTCTATCGTCAGTATTTCCTGGGATAGTTTGAATTTGCCCTTTAGCCCCGCAGCAATGTAGTTGACCAGCAAAATCGACTGATCTGCAAAATAGGCGTCAATTTCACCGTCTCGAAGTGCTTTGATACCGTCTGGGTGTGAAGCGAACCGCAACATTTCTGCGTCGATACCTGCAGCTTCAAATGAATTTAGAACGGACGCTTCTGTTGTTGTGCTGCTTCTCATTCCAACCTTCTTTCCCGCGAGTGCACCCATGGTGCCCTCAGCCTCGATTGGTAACAATATGGACGTGCCATCGACATAAGTTGGAATTGAGAAATCAACAATTTCGCGTCGGGAAAGTGTAATCGACGCTGCCCCGCAGAGCATATCCACCTCTCCGGAAGCTACTTTGTCGAAACGATCCTTAGAGTCGACCGGAATGAACTGAACATTCAAATCCTTCAATTCCAGTTTCTGCGCAATTACCTTCGCTACATGATCGCAAATCAACGGTGACAGACCAAACGGGCGACCTTGGTCGTTAATGTAAGACAACGGAGCAGCATCTGTTCGAAAACCAAATCGGATTTCGTTGTTTTTTGTTATCCTGTCGATTGTTTGGGCAACCGCGCCGGTTGTGAATAGAACCGTCACAATAAGTATAGAAAGCAAGCGCATGGTTTTTCCCTCTTTAGTGGCGTAACACCCTTGTGGAGGTGAAAAGCACCCTGTGTCGAGAGTAAAACACATTGTGTCGCCTAGGAGTCGGTTTGTTGATGAGAGGTGCTGGCATGGTGACGAATCGAAAGCATACCCTCGCAATATTGGCAGATGCCCGAATGCATCTGCTCCTTCTCAGGGCTTAACGCGAGAGAAAAGTCTTGTGGGCAGAGCTTATGCTCGAAGTTTCAAAGGACCCGCGTCAACTGCAAGTCGTTGCGACAACACAACACCGCACCAGTATATTTTCGTGGTGCAAACTGTTGACCTTCGCCGTGACGCTGTACGGTAGGGTTGATATTCAACGGTGAGGTTGAGCGAAGGGTAATGGGAATAGAACTACAACCGAGTTTGGCGGAACTTGGGGCGCGTAAAACCGTACCTTTTGCCTTTGTGTGTTTGCTGTTCTTCGCATCCTGTGCAACCACGAACCCAGAACTTTTGAAGTCCGAGTTGAACGCTCGACCCAGTGCACAGAATGCGTCGCCAAGCGACTACGCCGGGGAAGTTCAATTTAGCATCTCAAACAAGATTCCCGCTCGTGGGAAAAACCTACCTTACACATTTAACGCGGGCATCAGCAGTGCGACGTCAACGCGCCTAGGTTTCCGGGGGCTCTTAGATCTGCGAGAAATCCAAGTCCAAGCGCCCGCGCTTCTGTCGGGTACTCTGGAACAAAGTTGCTCTTTGAATGTTGACTTTGAACTCGACGACGCCCGCGCCAGCGGTGATCTCATTGAACTCGTTGGCTCAGTGGACGTCGAGCTTTATCGTTGTCGAAACGAAGAATCCGAGGGAACCAACGGGCGTGGAGTACGCTTTATCTCGACGACTGTTGGGATCGCCGCAGCGGCACGCGCCAATGTTCAAGATCAATGCGTTCACTTTGATCTTGCCGACGTCGTGCTTCAACCTACCGGGTTTGTCGGCGGGTTGGTTAACCTAATTGGCCTCACAGAGCGCGTCGAGGAGGTCGTTCTCACCAAGGCAAAGGAGTTCACCGAAGAGAATGTGATTTGTCCGGAGATGCCTTCGGAGCTTTCTTCGTTGAATCCGGTTTTCGACGCCGGCGGTACACGAGAAATTGGTGACGGTGGCATCGGTGTTGCGTTGAGCGGCTCAATCGACACTAGTGCGATGACGATGATGGAACTCCTGGCGGTTATGCAATCTCGCGGTATTGTTGGGGGTGCGGGATGATGGATCGGATCTTTCTTCTGATACTAGCTACTGCCGGGCTTTTCGGAACCGCGCTGCTGGCTGAAGAGGTTACCTTCGAAGCAAACGGGGACGTCAAGCTAGGAGATCTTGAGTTTCCCGTTGATCTGGCATTGAGACTAAAAGATGTGAACGCGACAAGGATCTCAATCGAAAGTGTCATAGACCTACGCCGGGCAAACGAAATACTTGTTGAGGAACTTAAACGAGCCGCGTTTGTAGATGTCTGCAACGCACTGATCGGCGTGACCGAAGCAACGGCCCGTGCCGACGATACAGTGATTTCGCTAAGTGGGAGGATCGAAGCAGAGCTTTTCCGATGCGAAAGCCGCAGCGACGGTGGATCTATACGCGGCGAGAACACTTTCGCTGGTGGTTTGACGGTGGGTGCTTCCGCTTCGGCCGAATTCAAAGATGACTGCCTTTTTTTCCGTTTGGATGACCTGAGACTTGCTCCGGATCAACTCACCGAGTCGTCCGATGCAAAGGGCAATGTCGAAAAGGTTCGGCAGGTATTCATCGAGACCGCGAACGCAATACTTCAAAGAAACCCGGTATGCCCAGAACTACCTCCCGAACTTGTCTCTCTCTCGCCAACTTACGACGCCGGTGGCACACGGGAGTTAGGGGAAGGTGGCGTCGGACTGTTCTTCCGAGGTTCAATCGAAACGAGTACTGAGGCAATTATTGACATCCTTCAGGTACTCCAGTCGAAGAAGGTGCTTCCACCTCCGCCCCGCTGAACCTAGCCAACGGCTTAGTGCGGTAGATAGAATCTAATTATTTCGAAGAACAAGATCGAGTCGTAGAAATATGCATTTAACGTAGCATCATTCGTGCAAAAGATGAGGTCGAAAATGACCCGTTTTGCATCTGTTCTTACCATTTTGCTTGCTTTTTGCGCCCATGCCGAGGACATCCCGAGCACTCAACGCGGCGACAGGCAGTATTCACTTTATCCACGGCAGAGCTTTCCCAATCAGGTCTTTTTTGGCGACACTCATTTGCATACGTCCTACTCTGCAGATGTCGGAATGATCGGCAATGTGCTAGGCCCTGATGAAGCGTACCGCTTTGCCAAGGACGAGGTGGTGATATCCAGCACCGGTGTCGAAGCTAGGCTGCGCTGACCATTGGACTTTTTGGTGGTTGCCGATCACGCTGAGAACTTGGGTCTCGTGCCGCTGTTGGCAGCGAAAGACGCCACACTTCTCATGACTGAGTTTGGGCAACAACTTAACGCTGCCGTTGAACCCACTGCGAACCCGATCCGTTTCGAAGAAGTCGTGGGCGGCATCGGTGGCGACGAGAAGGTTGCCCAATATGTATGGCAAACTTCGGCGTCGGGAATGGCGGCAGTTTGGGCAAGAGAAAACACACGCGAGGCCATTTGGGACGCTCTTGCTCGGAAAGAAGTCTACGCAACCAAAGGTCCGCGCATGCGCGTTCGCTTTTTTGCCGGATACGATTTTGAAGAAACGGACCTGCCGCGTGCTGATTTTGCCGCGTATGGATATGAAAGAGGCGTCCCGATGGAGCCAATCTAGACCGCATTCAAATCGTCAAAGAGTGGTTAAATAGCGACGGGACAACTTCGGAACGTGTTTACGATTTATCTTGCGGCGGGCGCGAACTAGTGAACGCGAAGTGTGACGGGCCCGTTGGCGACACCGTTGACGTTGAGAGTGCAACTTGGACAAACGATATTGGTCAGGCAATTCTATCCGAGTATTGGAGAGACCCCGATTACGATCCGGAACAAAGCTCTTTCTACTATGCCAGAGTGTTGGCAGTACCAACGCCACGTTGGACAACATACGATGCCAAAGTGCTCGGAACGGAGATCCCTGACGAAGCCCCACGGTCGATACAAGAGAGGCATACACATCGTCAATCTGGCAGGAACGATTATTATAAGGCTGAAACCAGAATTTACTTAGTCCGCTTTGGGCTCAAACTACCCCTTCAACGCTTCTGCATGAACAATTGGCTTTCGGTCACGTTTACCCAAACCCCTTCAGGCGATATCCGTGTGCCGTAGACCAGTTTCTCGACACCCCTAGCTTGGGCCGCCTCGAACGCCGCTGCATAGGTCGGGTCGATATCTGCGGCCAATGCAATTCGTTCACAATCAGTGCGCTGGACCAGATACAGCAGGATTGCGCGATGCCCCTGGTCCACCATAGCTGTCAGATCCCCTAGATGTTTGGTTCCGCGCGCTGTGACGCTGTCGGGGAATTCGGCCAGACCGGGTTCGCGAGACAGGGTCACGCATTTGACCTCGACATAAGCGTCCTGAAGGCCCGGCTGGGTCAGCAGGAAATCAACGCGGCTGTTCTCGCCGTATTTCACCTCGGGGCGCACGGTTTCATACATTGCCAGTTCGGGGATCTCCCGCGCGATCAATGCCGCGCGCAACGCCCGGTTCGGGACGGATGTATCCACGCCGGTGAAATGCCCGTTTTCGTGATCGACCAGCCGCCAGCCATATTTCAGCTTTTTCTTCGGGTCGTCATTGGGCTCCAACCATATTTTCTCGCCCGGTTCGGCCAGTCCCATCATCGAGCCGGGATTGGCGCAATGCGCTGTCACCTCGCGCCCGTCCTTAAGCCTGCAATCGGCTAGAAAGCGTTTATAGCGGCGGATCAGGTGGGCGGGGACAAGAGGGGTTTCAAATCGCATGCTTCAGGGCCTATACCTGCGGAAAGGGTCGATCAAGGGGGCGCAGGCCATGCAAAATCCAACCGCAGCCATGCTGGTGATCGGGGATGAAATCCTGTCGGGTCGCACCCGCGACGCAAACATGCATTATCTCGCGCAGGAGCTGACCAAGCAGGGGATCGACCTGAAAGAGGTCCGTGTGGTCAGCGATGACGCCGCTGCAATCGAAGCCGCCGTTCAGGCGTTGTCGGCAAAGTTTGATCATGTCTTCACCAGCGGCGGGATTGGACCGACCCATGATGATATCACCGCCGATTGCATCGCCCGTGCCTTTGGCGCACATATCGACATCCGCGACGATGCCCGCGCTTTGCTTGAAGCGCATTACGAGAAATCCGGGCTGGAACTGAACGCTGCCCGTTTGCGCATGGCGCGCATCCCTGATGGTGCCACGCTGATCGACAATCCGGTGTCGACTGCGCCAGGCTTTACCATCGGCAATGTTCATGTGATGGCTGGGGTGCCCTCGGTCTTTCAGGCGATGGTGGCGAGTGTATTGCCGGGTCTGACCGGCGGTGTTCCTCTGCTGTCCCAAACTTTGCGGGTGGATCGCGGCGAAGGCGATATCGCCGCCCCCCTTGCGGCACTCGCAGCGGATTTTCAGGATCTGTCCATCGGGTGTTATCCGTTTCAGATCAACGGTGTGTTTGGCGCCAATGTGGTCATTCGCGGAACCGAAGGTGCCCGGATCGACGCGGCCTCAACCCGGTTGGCGAAAGAGCTTGGTCTGTGAGCGTTACCTGGCCTGACGTCGTCGAGGGTACATGGCCATCTGCGCAGCGCCAAAAGCTGGGGCCGTTTCTGGTGCGTCAGGGTCTGGGCGGCGGATCGCGGGTAAGTGCGGCCAATGCGCTGGGGCCTGCCTCGGATGAGGATATTGCGGCGGCCGAGGTCGCGATGCAGGCACTGGGACAAAAGCGCATCTTTTGCCTGTGGCCAGGGGACGAGGCGCTGGATACGCAGCTTGAAGGCCGGGGCTATTCCGTGTTGGATCCGGTCAATATTTACACCTGCCCGGTTGAGCATCTGACTGATCTTCCGCTCCCCCGCGTAACGGTGTTCTCGATATGGGAGCCGCTGGCAATCATGCGTGAGATCTGGGCCGAGGGCGGGATTGGACCAGAGCGGCTGGCCGTGATGGAGCGAGCCCCGGGTCCAAAGACCGGCCTGCTGCTTCGCTATAGTGACCAACCTGCTGGTACTGGATTTGTTGCGATGCATGGGGACGTGGCCATGGTCCACGCACTTGAGATTTTGCCCGCTCATCGCCGTCAGGGCCTGGGCCAATGGGCGATGCGCGCGGCTGCGCTCTGGGCACAGGATCAGGGCGCCGGGACGCTCAGCGTGATTTGCACCAAGGCGAATGCGGGGGCCAATGGCCTTTATCGCGCGCTTGGGATGGAGCTTGCCGGAGAATACCATTACCGTCAGCTGGTTGAAGGAGAGAACCCAAAGTGACCGATCTTGCCCTGCCCACCGCGCTGAACCTTCCGATGGCTGATCCGCTGCCGCCCGAGACGCAGAAATACTTCGACATTTGCGTCGAAAAGCTGGGGTTTGTGCCCAATGTCCTGCGGGCCTATGCCTTTGACATCGACAAGCTGAACGCGTTCACCGCGATGTATAACGATCTGATGCTGGCCGATAGCGGGCTGTCCAAGCTCGAGCGTGAGATGATCGCGGTGGTCGTGTCGGCAATAAACAAGTGTTTCTATTGCCTTGTCGCACATGGTGCGGCTGTCAGGCAGTTGTCCGGTGATCCGCAGCTGGGTGAAATGTTGATCATGAACTACCGGGTTGCGCCTTTGGATCAGCGGCAGCGTGCCATGCTGGATTTTGCGGCTAAAATGACCACCGAAAGCACCAAGATCGAAGAGCCTGACCGGCAGGTCCTGCGCGATGCCGGGTTTAGCGACCGCGATATCTGGGACATTGCCAATGTGACCGGCTTTTTCAACATGTCGAACCGTGTTGCAAGCGCGACCGCGATGTCCCCCAACCCCGAGTATCACGCCCAATCAAGATGATCCGCCGCCTCGCCATATTCCTGTTGCTCATTGCGTCGCCCGTTGTCGGCCAAGAGCTGACGCTGCCTTCGGGCGCGCGTCTGGTCAGCGACCGCACAAGCCCGCTCGACAGCTATGACCTGCCCACCGGCCCCTACGTCGACGGAACAGTCCCAGCGCGCCGGGTCGAAGGGCGGGTCGAGCGCTATACCTGGCGGCTGCAGGCCGGGTCCAGCACCACTTTGCAGCTGCTCGCCCCGTTGCGGGAACAGATCAAAGCCCAGGGGTATGAGGTTATCTTTGACTGCGACGCCCGCAGTTGCGGTGGCTTCGATTTTCGCTTTGGAACCGAGGTTGTCCCGACGCCTGACATGTATGTGGCCATCCAGGACTATCGCTTTTTGTCCGCTGCCAAGGGCGACGAAGTCCTGAGCCTTTTGGTCAGCCGAAACCCGCCCGATGGCTATGTGCAGATGATCCGCGTGTCACCTGAGGGGGCCGAGGCCGCGCCTCCGCTGGTGATCGAAGAAGAGGTCGATCAGGCGCAGGGGCTGTTGGAAGAGCTTGCGCAAGAGGGCCACGTGATTCTGGGCGATCTGCATTTCCGCACGGGCGAAATAACCCTGGGTGAGGGGCCTTTCGGCTCTCTGAACAAGGTTGCGCAGTATTTGTCGGACAATCCCGGAACGCGGCTGGCTCTGGTCGGGCACACGGATGATACCGGCGCACTCGAGGCCAATATTTCGGTCAGCACGGGCCGGGCGCAAACCGTGCGCGCCCGGCTGATCGAGAAATACGGCGTGGCCGCCGATCGGGTCGAGGCGCGGGGGATCGGCTATCTGGCCCCGATCACCTCGAATGCAACGCCCGAAGGTCGCGAACTCAACCGCCGGGTCGAGGCGGTTCTGCTGATCAACTGATCCCTACATCACCCACCACAGGTACAGCGGCAGCCCGATCGTGATGTTGAACGGGAAGGACACACCCAGCGACAGGGTCAGATAAATCCCGGCCTCGGCCTTTGGCAGCGCGATCTTCATCGCCGCGGGCACAGCGATATACGAGGCGGATGCAGACAGGACCATGAACAGGAACAGGCTGCCTTCGGGCAGGCCGATCACCGCCCCGACCACCCAGGCCATCGCAGCGCCGATCAGGGGCATCAGCATTCCAAAGGCAAACAGACCCAGCGAGAGCTTGTCGCGGTTCTTGATCAGGCTGCGCCCTGCGGAAATGCCCATATCCAGAAGGAAAAGGCACAGGATGCCGGTGAAGGGTGTGACGATGAACGGCGCAATCATCTGCATCCCTTCGCCACCCGTAATAGCGCCAATTAGAAAGGCCCCGGTCAACAGGACAATCGACCCGTTTGCCAACAGATCGCGCCACAGCCCATTGTCATTGACGCCCTTGCTGCTGGTTTTATGCGCCAGCCAAAGGGCCGAAAGGATGGCGGGAACCTCCATCGCGGCGGCGACAGCAACCATGAAGCCGTCATGATCAAGACCCACCAAATCCAGCAGGCTGGTTGCGGTGACGAAGGTCACGATTGAGATTGACCCATAATGCCCGGCAACAGCCGCCGCATTCAACGCGTCCAGCCGTGTCATGACCCGGAGCAGGCCGAATGCCACAAAGGGGATGACAAAAGACAACGCCACACCGCCTAGCAAAGTCAGGAACAGAGCCATGTGGATGCCATGCTCGGCCAGGCTGCTGCCGCCTTTGAAGCCGATGGCCAGCAGCAGATACAGCGACATGAACTTGGCTGCCCCACCGGGGATCGACAGATCGCTGCGGGCAAGAGCCGCTAGCAGCCCGAGGACGAAGAAAAGGATGGTTGGGACCAGCAGGTTGCTGGAAAGGGTTTCGATAACGCTGGGCATTTTGGCTCCTGTCCCGATTTCACGGGCTAAGTGCCTTGCCTATTTTTGTTATCCCAATACTATCTTTCTAAATTTAGGATAGTTTGAAGCTATGAAATGCGCCCGACACTAAGACAGCTGGAATATATCGTTACGGTCAGCCGACTGGGTCGATTTGGGCTGGCGGCCGAGGTATTGAATGTCAGTCAGCCCAGCCTCTCGGCGCAAATTGCCTCTGTAGAACAAGAGCTTGGCCTGCGCATCTTTGATCGCAACCGGGGCGGCGTTCAGGTGACGGCCAAAGGCGAAGAGTTCATCGAACGCGCCCAGAAGATCCTTGCCGATGTCCGGGATCTGCGCCACGCGATGAGCAGCGAGACACCGGTCTCAGGACGGCTAAGGCTGGGCGTGTTGCCCTCAATCGGGCCCTACCTGCTGCCTCAGGTCATCAAAAAGGTCCATCAAGACCGCCCCGGTCTGCGCATTGTCGTGCGCGAGGAAAACACGCGTGATCTGGAACAAGGGCTGAAATCCGGTCGGTTCGATCTGATCCTGTCCACGCCCGAGGACCATCCGAACACAATCCAGCAGCGCCTGTTCAACGAATCCCTGTGGATCGGGGTCGCTGTGGATGATGTGCTGGCGGGTGATACCCAGGGTGTCACCGCCCAGGATTTGCGCGACCGGCTGATCCTGACCCTGGACCAAAGCCACCGTCTGTCCCGGATCGTCTATGCGCTTGCGGCGGAATGCGGCGGGGTGGTGTCGGATGAATACGAGGGCACCACGCTTGATTCCATCGTGCTGATGGCAGCCTCGGGGGTTGGGGTTGCGGTGTTGCCGGACCTGTATGCAAGACGTCAGGGGATTTACCGCGATGAAGTCCATTTGCGCCCGTTGACCATAACAAATGCCAACCGCGATATCGCGCTTCTTTCCCGCAGAAAAGAAGCTGATCTGCCCGGACAGAATATCCTGATCCAATCCTTGCGTACGGTCGCGCAGAGTATGGGGCTGGCCGTGTTAAGCGACTAAAAAAATGGCCCACACAACATGTGCGGGCCGTTCAGTTTCCACCGGGAGAAATTAGAATTACCAGTCCATCGGGCCTTTTTCGTTGAAGGCATCGACAAGGAAATCAATGAATGCCCGCACCTTGGGCTGCGTAAAGCGGCCGGGCGGGTAGACGGCATAAACGCCTTGCACTTCATCGGGCAGCGACGGCATTGCGTCGACAACTTCGCCCGACTTCAGCGCCTCGGCATAGAGATAGCTGGGCAGATGCGCGATCCCAAGCCCCGAGACCGCAGCGTTCAACAAGGATTGCCCATCATTCACGCTGAGCCACCCGGCGGTGCGGACCTGACGTTTTTCACCCGAAGGTGCGGTCAGTTTCCACACATTGCCCGAAGACTGGCTGGAATAATGTAACAGCTTGTGTTCGTTCAGGTCGTCGATCTTTTGCGGACGCCCGAATTTCTCGATATAGGTGGGCGCGGCGACCATCCGCTTGACGGTTTCGGTCAGCTTGCGGGCGCGCAATGTACTGTCTTCCAGCTCACCAATCCGCACAGCAACGTCGAACCCTTCCGAGATCAGCTCAACATAGCGATTGTTCAGCACCATATTCACCGTGATGTCGGGATAGGCAGCTAGAAATCCTGACAGAACCGGAGAAAGGTGATTCACGCCGAAATCTGTCGCCACACTGATCCGCAGCAGACCAGAGGGGGCAGATTGCATCGAGGTGACCAGCGCATCAGCCTCGCCCGCGTCATTCAGAACGCGGCGGGCCCGGTCATAATAGGCCAGCCCGATTTCGGTTGGTGACACGCGGCGCGTCGTGCGGTTCAGCAGTCTTGCGCCCAGGCGTGCTTCCAGGCTGGAAACGTGCTTGGACACAGCCGATTTTGAGATGCCCATTTTCTTGGCCGCGTCGGTGAAACCGCCTTGGTCCACCACGTTGGCGAAGGCTTCCATTTCGGTCAGTCGGTCCATTCTTGTTCCCCAGGTGTAGGTTCTTTAACTGATCTTTACGTCAAATCTGGGCGGAAACAGGGCGGACATGGGATAATATCAGGGATTTGAATCGGATCGTTTGCGCTTGGGAAACTCTGAAACAGTGGTTTCCATATGGGCCACAAGCCTTTTGACAACGGGTATCCTCGATTTCGGGCCGAAACATGCTACCATGAGGATGGCAAATTTGTGACAACGGAGAAGATTATGAAAGCTGTTTTAGCTATTGCCGCAACCTGCCTGTCGGCGACATTTGCTCTGGCCGGGGGTGAAACACCATCAAACCCCGAAGCGCAGGTCTATTTTGTGAAATTGTCTGACGGCGACGTTGTCCAATCTCCGGTCACCGTGGTCTTTGGCCTCAGCGGCATGGGGGTCGCGCCGGCGGGTACTGAAAAGGAAAACACCGGGCATCATCATCTGCTGATCGACCGACCGCCTTTGGGGCAGGGAGAGGACGGTGCGGATGAGTTGTCTTATGGTCTGCCCGCGGATGACAATCATATCCATTTTGGCGGCGGTCAGACCGAGGTGACGCTGGAAATGGCTGCAGGCGAACATACGCTTCAGCTAGTGCTGGGCGATGCAGGTCATGTACCGCATTCCACGCCCATCGTGTCCGAGGTGATTACGATAACCGTTGAATAAGCGATAAGAGACTTCTGCTGTTGGTATCCGGCGGGCTTTCAGGAATGCCGCCGGGCCACAGTGATGTATGGCGTTTACTTTTCCTTTCGAACCGGAAATCCTGCGTGCTAGGAAAGGGAGGGCCAGGATGTCGACAGAGTTCCTACTGACGTCTCTGATCGTTGTGCTTTTACCGGGCACCGGCGCGATCTATACGCTTGCGGTTGGGTTGGGGCGTGGCTTTTGGGCCAGTTTTGCGGCGGCGATTGGCTGTACCATAGGGACCGTACCTGCCGCGCTGGCTAGTATCGTCGGTCTTGCGGCCCTGCTGCATACCAGCGCGCTGGCCTTTCTGGTGCTAAAATACCTTGGGGTGCTGTATCTGTTTTACATGGCCTGGGGGATCGTCCGGCAAGGCGGAGCATTGGATGTACAGAGCCAGAAACCCGCAAAAGGGTATGTGAAGATTGCAATCACGGGCACCTTGATCAATGTGTTGAACCCCAAGCTATCTTTGTTCTTTCTGGCCTTTCTGCCGCAATTCATTCCTGCCGGTACAGGTGCCGCCGAAGCAGAGCTGATCAAGTTGGCCTTGTCCTTCATGGCCATGACCTTTGTCGTCTTTGTTGGATATGGCGCTTTCGCGGCGGTGGCACGCGACTATGTGATCCAGCGGCCCACTGTCATGGCTTGGGTCAGGCGCTGTTTCGCCGGGGCCTTTGGGGCATTGGGTGCAAAGCTGGCGCTGGCCGACTGACCCCAATACCAGCAGAGCGATTGGCCCGGTTCTGGACCGGGCCAAGGCAAATCAGAAAGTGGTTGCCAGCCGCGTGCCCTGATTGATGGCCCGTTTGGCGTCCAATTCGGCTGCAACATCCGCGCCGCCGATCACATGTGGGGTGATGCCACGTTCGATCAACGTATCGGCCAGGCTGCGGTCCGAGATCTGACCCGAGCACAGAACAATCGTATCCACCGCAATTACTGTCGGGTTCTCGCGTGCTTCGCCGAAACTCACATGCAGCCCGTCATCGTCGATCCGCTCATAATTCACGCCACCGACGAAATTGACGTTTTTCATCTTCAGCGTTGCGCGATGAATCCAGCCGGTGGTCTTGCCCAACCCTTTGCCATGGGCTTGCGCCTTGCGCTGCAGCAAAGTCACCTGGCGCGCGGGGGCGGCAGGTTGTGGCCCTTCAGGTGCCAGGCCCGAGCGGTGCTCGGCCGGGTCGGTAACGCCCCATTCCTTCATCCAGGCAGGCAAGTCGGTGGTGATGCTGTGGCCTTCTTCCAGCAGGAATTCGGACACGTCAAAGCCAATCCCACCTGCTCCGATCACGGCCACTGATTTGCCAACCGGGGTCTTGTGGCGCAGGACGTCGATATAATCGACGACATTGTCACGGTCCTGACCGGGGATTTTCGGATCACGCGGGACGACGCCGGTGGCGATCACCACCTCGTCATAGCCGGCCAGATCATCGGCGCACACTTCACGCTCAAGCTCGACCTTAATGCCCAAATCGGCAATCATGGTGCGGTACCAGTCGACCAGACCCCAGAATTCCTCTTTGCCCGGAACCTGCTTGGCCATGTTCAACTGACCGCCGATCTCACTGGCGCGGTCAAACAGGGTCACGTCATGGCCGCGCTGGGCGGCGGTCATTGCGGTCGACAGACCTGCGGGGCCCGCGCCGACGACGGCAACTTTCTTGACGCTGTCGGCCTGTGTGATCACCAGTTCAGTTTCGTGACAAGCGCGCGGGTTTACCAGGCACGAGGTCAGTTTGCCCTGGAATGTGTGATCCAGACAGGCCTGGTTGCAAGCGATGCAGGGTGCAATCGTCGCCGCCTCAGCAGCGATGGCTTTGGTGACGAAATCCGCATCTGCCAGCATCGGGCGGGCCAGCGAGACCATGTCGGCGCACCCCGTGGCAAGAACTTCTTCGGCGACTTCCGGCGTGTTAATCCGGTTCGACGTGATGACCGGGATCGAGACCTTGCCCATCAGCTTTTTGGTCACCCAAGCAAAGGCCGCGCGCGGAACGCTGGTGGCAATGGTGGGAATCCGCGCCTCGTGCCAGCCGATGCCGGTGTTGATTATCGTGGCGCCGGCCTGTTCGATCCGCTTCGCCAGTTCCACAACCTCATCATGAGTAGATCCGTTGGGAACCAGGTCAATCATCGACAAGCGGTAGATGATGATGAATTCCGTGCCGACGGCCTCGCGCGTGCGGCGCACGACATCTATCGGCAGGCGCATTCGGTTCTCATAAGAGCCGCCCCAACGGTCCTCGCGCTTGTTGGTGTGAGTCACCAGAAATTGGTTGAGGAAATACCCTTCGGATCCCATGATCTCGACCCCGTCATAGCCCGCTTTCTGGGCCAGGACCGCGGCGTTCACGATATCGCTGATCTGTTTCTCGATTCCCTCTTCGTCCAGTTCGGTCGGCGGGAACGGAGAGATCGGAGATTTCACAGGGCTGGGTGCGACACATTTCGGCCCATAGGCATAGCGCCCCGCATGCAGGATCTGCATCGCGATCTTGCCACCGGCCTCATGCACCCGTTGGGTGACGATGGAGTGGTTTGCCACTTCTTTGTCGTTGGTCATCATTGATGCCCCCGGCAGTACCGAACCTTCAAGATTTGGTCCGATCCCACCAGTCACCATCAGCGCCACGCCACCGCGCGCGCGGTCGGCATAGAACTCGGCCACCCGATTCCAATCGCCGGTCTCCTCAAGCCCGGTATGCATCGAGCCCATCAGCACGCGGTTCTTCAGCGTGGTAAAGCCCAGATCCAGCGGGGCCAGCATGTTTGGGTATGCAGTCATCCAGAACTCTCCCTTATAGAATTTGGCTGCCAGATTGACCTTCGCGTCATCTTTGTCACGCGAAACCTAACGTCATACCCTTTGCCTTGGGCCCGCTGCTTGTTACAGACGCTCCAAAGCATGTTCACGAGGCCGCGTATGACCCCCGAAGAGATTGCCAAACTGCCCTACCGCCCCTGCGTCGGGCTGATGTTGATGAATGCCGAGGGTAAGATATTCGTCGGCCAGCGCAACGACCGCCACAAGGACGCCTGGCAGATGCCTCAGGGTGGTGTGGACCAGGGTGAAGACCCGCGCGATGCGGCGCTGCGCGAGCTGTGGGAAGAAACCGGCGTCACGGCAGATCTGGTCGAGATCATCGCCGAGACCGAGGGGTGGTTGCCCTATGATCTGCCGCATGACATCGTGCCGAAGATCTGGAAAGGTCGGTATCGGGGTCAAGAGCAGAAATGGTATCTGATGCGGTTCTCTGGCCGCGACGATCAGATCGACATTCAGACTGAGCATCCCGAATTCACCCGCTGGAAATGGCAGGAACCGGACCAGCTGGTTGCCGAAATCGTGCCGTTCAAACGCGACGTGTATGAACGCGTGGTTGCAGCGTTTTCGGATCACCTGAACTGACATGATCCCACAGACCTATCCCAGTCCGGACCCATGCCACCGCCGCGCCGATCTGGTCGTGCATCTTATCGGTCTGGCGTTGATTTTGACCGCTGGCGGAGCGCTGATCCGCAAATCGTACCTGATGCTCGACAGCGGGCTTATTCTTGCGGTTCTGGTTTATGTAGCCTGTGCGTTGGGCTCTAATCTGGCCTCGTGTTTTTATCACTTTTCCCGCTGGCACCAGCGTCGGCAGCTGCTGCGACGCATAGACCATGCCGCAATCTATTCCAGTATCTGCGGCACCTTCACACCCTTTTTCCTGCTGGCCGGTACCGGCTGGACCATGACTTTGCTCTGGTTGTGCTGGGGGCTGACTGTGGTGGCCATCTGGAACAAGATCGCCAACAAGACGGTCAAGTCCCGATGGTCAACAGCATCCTATCTGGGTCTGGGCGCGCTGGGGCTGTGCGCCATACCCGATCTGAAAGATGTCCCCGTTTCAGTCCTGTGGTGCATTCTGGCCGGGGCGGCAAGCTACGTGATCGGCACAGTCTTTTATGCCCGCAAGACACTGCCTTTCCGCTATGCGATTTGGCACACTTGGGTCAATCTTGGCGGCATATTCATGTTCGTAGGCATCTGGATCGCCCTATTCGTGCAGGGATAACCGTGAGGGGAGGGGCTCTGCCCCTCCCACAAATTATAGGCCAGTCCTGATCCGATTAAAGCAAGCCGCCCTGCTTGAGCAAATCGATCATATCCGCCTTGGGGCGCGGGCCGATATGGCTGATCACCTCACGGGCGCAGACATTGCCCATCTTGGCGCAGGTCTCATAGTCCCGCCCAGTGGCCATGCCAAACAGGAACCCGGCTGCGAATTGGTCGCCTGCGCCGGTGGCGTCAACGGGAACGATTTTTTCCACCGGAATGTCAAAGCGCTGACCTTCATTCAGCACAGTTACCCCGTCGCCTGACCGGGTGCAGACCACCAGAGGGCAGATATCGGCGGTTTTCGCCAGTGCATCCTCAAGATCGTCGGTTTCGAACAGGGATTTGATCTCGGCCTCGTTGCCGATCACAAAATCCAGTTCGTTTTCGATCAGCAGCAGGAAATCGACCCGGTGCCGTTCAACGCAGAACGGGTCAGAAATGGCGATCCCGGCCTTGCCGCCGCCCTTGTGGCAATCCCGTGCGGCCTGAAGGAACGCAGCTTTGCCTTTTTCCTTGTCGAACAAATAGCCTTCAAGGAACATGATCTGGCTGTTACCCGCGACCCCGGCTGATACATCCGCCGAGGAAAGCTCCGAGGAAATCCCCAGATAGGTGTTCATCGACCGTTCACCGTCGGGTGAGACAAAAATCATCGAGCGCGAAGTCGGAAGCTCTCCACCCGGTACGGGCGGGTTCACGAAATCCACACCGTCCTCGTGCATCGCCTCTGCGTAGAATCGTCCCAACGCATCATCATGTACGCGTCCGATAAAGGCTGCGCTCAGTCCCAGTGCGCCGGCACCGGCAATCGTGTTAGCAACGGATCCGCCCGGCGTTTGCACGCGGCCTTCCATAGCGGCGTAAAGAAGTTCACCCCGCTCCTGTTCTATCAGCTGCATGATGCCCTTCTCGATGCCCATCAGTTCCAGAAAACTGTCATCGGCCTGAGAGATCACGTCCACAACGGCGTTTCCAATACCGGTGAGCTGGTAGGTTTTCATAGGTTCTTGTCCTCGAATTGGCAGAGATCGCGGATGATACAGGTTCCGCACATAGGTTTGCGTGCTTTGCAGTGATACCGGCCATGCAAGATAAGCCAGTGATGTGCGTGCAGTTGGAAATCGGTCGGGATGTTATCTTCGATTGCGCGTTCAACCGCATCCACATGTTTTCCCGGGCAGATGCCTGTTCGGTTTCCGACACGAAAAATATGCGTATCCACGGCCTGCGCCGGATAGCGCCACCACATGTTCAACACCACATTGGCGGTCTTACGCCCGACGCCCGGCAGCGATTGCAACGCGGCGCGGGAATTGGGAACTTCGCCGTCATACTCTTCGACCAGAATACGGCTGAGCTTGATAACGTTCTTTGCCTTTTGGCGGAATAGACCGATGGTTTTGATATGCTCGATCAGACCATCCTCGCCCAGGTCCAGCATCTTTTGCGGGGTGTCGGCGGTTTTGAAAAGGGCGCGCGTAGCCTTGTTGACGCCGACATCGGTGGCCTGTGCAGACAGCGCCACCGCTACGACCAGAGTATAGACATTCACATGCTCTAGCTCACCCTCAGGTTCCGGGTCAGCCTGCTGAAAGCGGGTAAAAATCTCTCGGATAGTGTGGTAATCAAGTTGCTTGGCCATGCGGCGACGTATGCACGTATTGCGGCGCAGGGCAAGCCGATGGCTCGGGTAACCACACAAGCAAGAATCTGCTTAGCGGATAGCTGTGGGTTTTGGATTACGTAGGGTAAGCCTGATTCGTGTTATTCTTTCCAGGCGCAGCCTATTTTTATTTCAGCGCATTTTTCCCGCATTGGCGGATATTTTATTTAATTATTGAAAGGTTGATCCATGGCGAACCCAGATCTTGCCGCAAAACTGCAGTCCCGTTATCGGTCTGTTGAGCTGGCCCATCAAGGTGACGAAGACCTCGGCCCCCTGAAATTACTGCCCGGAGTTTGGAAGAACGGCGACAGCACGCGCGGACGTGGCTGGAACATGATCGCGCTTCCGTTTGCGACCGAGCCTGGCAGCCGTCTCAACTACCGTCTGCTGGTTAATCAATTCGAGGAAACGCTTCAATTCACGACCGTTGACAAAGCGGTTCCAAACCGCAGGATTGAGCGTCCGAACCCGGCCTCAGGAGACCCGACCATTAACACCGATCAGTTTGTCGTCACGCTGGACTATCAGCAGTCCATCGCGCAGCTCTCGGCTGAAGATCGCCCCGACAGCGGACTGGCGGGACCTGCCGATCTGGCCATCCATCACGAGCCCGGTCTGTTCCTGCATATGACCAATTTGACCACAAACAATCTGAACGTTGCACGTTTGGGAACGGTGCCACATGGCGACTCGTTGTTAGGTCTTGGAGAAGCGAGCGAGATCGATGGACCGCCAACGATTCCGGTGGTCGACGGGCTGCCCGAAGGGGCCACAAAGGACCTGAACAGCGGATATCTTTCGCCCTACAAACATTATCACGATAATCCGTTCAACGGCGTTGTGACCGCCCCGGGGTTCCCAGGCTTCGATCCTGTGCACCCGCATCTGTTGCTGGCAGCTGGAATACCGAACAATGTGAAAAAAACCACGATATTGCCGTTCAACACCGCGCTTGAGGATGCCGGGATCGTCAACATTCCGTTTGTTGTCAAACAAGCCAACGCGGCGGTGATGGATTCGATCTTTTGGATCATGGAACTGGACGAGCCGGGAATTGGCGGTGAACCCAAGCTGCTGATGATGTATCTGCAGAATGTCGGTCTGGATTTCTTCCCACGCTTTGACGGGAAACCCGGTCTGATCCGCTGGCCGCATGTCAGCATCAACGTCATGGAAAAGGTTGCACCCCCGGAAGAGGCGGCACCCTATACCGTTATCCCGCAGGTCTGAGGGGCAGATAGCGCAAGAATCGGGTCGCACTCTGGTCGGTAACAGGCCATCTTCTGTCTATCGAAGGAGTGCGACCATGAATGTCCAGACCCCAGAAAGCGGCTATCATTATAATGTCATGCGCCGGGCGATTGACCTGATTGATCAGGGCGGAGAGGCCCTGAGTCTTGAGGAACTGGCACAGCAGATGGATATGAGCCCCGCGCATTTCCAGCGCCTGTTCTCACGTTGGACCGGGGTATCGCCCAAGCGGTATCAGCAATATCTGACGCTGGGCCATGCCAAGGCGTTGCTGCGCGAGCGGTACACGACACTGGAAACCGCCCTGAATGTGGGCCTGTCCGGCAGCGGTCGCCTGCATGATCTGTTCCTGAAATGGGAATCCATGAGCCCCGGCGAATACGCCCGTAGGGGTGCCGGTTTGACCATCTATTGGGGATGGTTTGAATGTCCTTTTGGTCCTGCTTTGGTGATGGGCACCGACAAGGGCATCTGCGGAATGGCCTTTGGGGCCGAAACCGGCGAAGAAAATGCCATGGCGGATATGTTGTCGCGTTGGCCCAATGCCAATTTCGTCGAGGACCCGATGCGCCTGCGGCCCTGGGCGCTCAGTGCATTTGGCGCGGTGAGCGACCGATTGGAACCAACGCCTCTGTATTTGATTGGCTCGCCCCTGCAGATCAAAGTGTGGGAAGCGCTGATGCATATCCCTTCGGGGCAGGTCACAACCTATTCCGAGATCGCGCAACGGGTGGGATCACCGCAAGCTGTGCGCGCCGTCGGGACGGCCGTGGGTCGAAACCCGGTCAGTTGGCTGATCCCTTGCCACCGCGCGCTGCGAAAATCCGGGGGGCTGGGTGGGTATCATTGGGGCCTGCCGGTGAAACGCGCCATGCTGGCCTATGAGGCGGCACAAGCAGACGCTTGATTTCTGATCAGAAAAAGCCATACGGATCGTCGAACAAAGTGATAAACCTTTGCCGAGGTTGCAGGACACCAAAGCGATGATCCAGAAATTTGCCCTGTGGTCGATCCCGATTTCCATCGCGGTTCTGGCCTTGAAACTGTTGGCCTGGTGGTTGACGGGATCAGTCGCCTTGTTGTCCGATGCGATGGAATCCGTGGTCAATGTGGTCGCGGCCTTGCTGGCGTTCTTTGCGGTTTCGATCGGCGGCAAACCTCCTGACGATAATCACCCCTTTGGGCACAAGAAAGCCGAATACCTGTCTGCTGTTGTCGAAGGTGTGCTGATCGTGCTGGCGGCGCTTCTAATCCTGCGAGAGGCCGTTGCCGCGCTGTCATCGTCGCATCTGGACCAGGCCCCGCTGACCGGGGTGGCAATCAATGTGCTGGCAACCGCTTTGAACGGTGCCTGGGCCTATGTGTTGTTGCGGGTCGGGCGGCAGTACGCCTCTCCGGCGCTTGAGGCCAGCGCAAAGCATATCTTTACCGATGTGTTCACCTCGGTGGGCGTTGTCATCGGATTGGTTTTGGCCCTTGCCACCGGCTGGCTGATCCTGGACCCGATCCTGGCCATTCTGGTCGCCCTGAACATTCTGTGGGAGGGATGGAAGGTCATTCGCAAGTCGATTGACGGTCTGATGGACGTGTCCCTTACTGATCCCGAACTGGATGAAGTGCGGAGCATCATCGATGCAAATCTGGGCCGGGCGCTGGAATATCACGACCTGCGGGGCCGTCGATCCGCCAGCATGATCTTTGTCGAGTTCCATCTGGTCGTTGACGGTGGCATGAGCGTGGCGACGGCCCATGATATCTGTGACGATATCGAAGACGCTTTGACCGATCAGTTCCCCGGATCGGTTTTTGTGATTCATCTTGAGCCGGATTCAGAGTCTAAAGGGCCCGGCGCAGATAGCGCACGGGCCCCGAAAACAGGTTAGACGGCAGGTGGGTTACTCGGCAGCCCAGCCGCCGACGGCCTTGACCTCAAGGAAATCCTCCAGCCCCCAGACGCCGCCTTCGCGCCCGTTGCCGGATTGTTTCATGCCGCCGAACGGGGAACCCGCGCTGCGGGATTTGCCATTCATCTCGACCATACCCGACCGCAAAGCGCGGGCCATGCGGTTGGCACGGACGTTATCCTGCGTCTGGACATAGTTGGTCAGCCCATAAGGTGTGTCATTGGCGATTTCGATGGCCTCTTCCTCGGTATCGAAGGGGATCATGGTCAGAACCGGTCCAAAGATCTCTTCGCGGGCGATGGTCATCTGGTTGTTGACGTCGGCAAAGACCGTGGGCCGCACGTAATAGCCCTTGTTCAACCCTTCAGGCCTGCCAGTGCCACCAGCGACAAGGCGCGCGCCTTCGTCGATACCCTTTTGGATCAGGTCCTGAATCTTGCCCCATTGCAGCTCGTTCACAACCGGGCCGATATGGCGACCTTCTTCCATCGCCGGGCCAACGGTGACACCTTTGGCAACCTCAGCTGCGGTTTCCACCGCCGCGTCATAGATGGGACGCTGGACCAGCATCCGGCTAGGGGCGTTACAGCTTTGACCGGTGTTGTTCATCATGTGCAGCACGCCACGTTTGACGGCCTTTTCATCCGCATCGGCAAAGACCACATTTGCACCCTTGCCGCCCAGTTCCAAATGCACCTTCTTCAGTGTATCGGCTGCGGCTTTGGAAATCGCCGTGCCCGCGCGGGTGGATCCCGTAAAGCTGACCATATCCACATCGGGGTGCGTGGACAGCTGAGATCCGACGCCAACCCCGTCACCGTTGACAAGGTTGAAGACACCGGGCGGGAATCCGGCCTCATCCATCAGCTCAGCAAAGATCATCGCGTTCAGCGGGCTTTGCTCCGAGGGTTTCAGAACCATTGTGCAGCCCGCAATCGCAGCCGCACCGACCTTCAGCGTGACCTGGTTCATTGGCCAATTCCACGGTGTGATCAGGGCGGCGACACCGACGGCCTCATAGATGATCTGGTCGTTGGGAGCGTGATCGCCCAGCGGCCGCTCGAAAGGAAACGCTTTGGCGGCGCGGATGAAATTTGCCAGGTGCCAACTTCCTGCTCCGACTTGCTGGCTACGCGCCATGTCGATCGGGGCGCCCATCTCCAACGACATTGCCTGGGCTAGATCCTCGGACCGTTCGGCATAAAGCGCGATCAGCTTTTCGACCATCGCGATGCGGGTTTCCGCCGGGGTTTCCATCCAGCCGGGCAACGCCGCCTTGGCCGCTGCAACAGCCGCGTCCGTATCGGCCTGATCGCCCAGCGAAATCACGGCACATGGTTCTTCGGTCGAGGGGTTGATGACCTGAAAATCATGCGTAACCGATGGGGCAACCCACTGACCGTTGATGTAAAAATTGCGTTTCTCGATCATGGTGCATCCTCCTGACCATGCGACGGGGATTCTTGGTTCGGCGCCACTGTGTCAGGCCTTCAGGAAACCGGCAAGCGCGATTTGATCAAATGGAATTTTGAGGTCTGGCCTAGGGCTAAAGTGACTTGCTGACTGTTTAACATCGGCGCAAAGTGATTAGGTTCTGGACAACCGACTCGGTTTTGTAATTAGCAAAGGAGATGCTTCATGGGTTTGCGCATCAACGACACCGTTCCCAATTTCACTGCAGAAACGGATCAGGGCACCATTCAGTTCCACGACTGGATTGGGGATAGCTGGGCCATTCTGTTCTCGCACCCCAAGGATTTCACTCCTGTCTGCACCACCGAGTTTTCGGCCGTCGCGCAGCTAAGCGATGAGTGGGCCGCGCGCAACACCAAGGTCCTGGGCGTTTCGGTTGACGGCGTCGAAGATCACAAGAAGTGGAAAAAGGATATCGAGGCCTATGGCAACGCGCATCCCGGTTTTCCAATCATTGCCGATGATGGTCTGGCCGTTTCAAAGGCCTTCGACATGCTGCCCGCCGAGGCCTATTTGCCGGACGGGCGTACCCCGGCCGACAGCGCGACCGTGCGGTCGGTCTTTATCATCGGGCCGGATAAGCAACTGAAGCTTTCGATGACCTATCCTATGACTGTGGGACGTAACTTTGCCGAGATTTTGCGTGCACTGGACGGGTTGCAGATGTCGTCGAAAGGCGTGGCTACCCCGGCGAACTGGGTGCCTGGCGAAGACGTAATCATTCCGCCTGCTGTCTCAAACGACGACGCCAAAGCAAAGTTTGGCGAGTTCGAGACCATCTTCCCCTATCTGCGCAAGACCAAGGCGCCGTCGTAAGACGGCCCAGGTCAGGGGGGCTGTCTGCCCCCCATCGCGCCTCGCGGCGCGATTCCCCCCGGAAGGTATTTTCAGCCAGATGAAGCAGGCGGGCGCTGCGGGTGCAGGTGCAGCTTGGCGCGGTAGGCTGCGCGCTTGAACTCTCGGGTTAATTTGTCTGACAGGGGCGGTTTTGTCTGAATGGTCGAGCCGCCGATTTCCTGGGCCACTTCCTGATTTCCGCTGCCTTGCAAGGCGTGAACCGGCTGGTCTGTCAGCCAGTGCATCTGCAAGAAGGTATCGACAGGGCGGTCGATTTGGTCGGTGGTCGCCAAAAGGCGTTCGGCGGCGTTTTTCCCCACCATCTGACATACGCATTGCAGGCCGATCACCTTGGGTAGGATCAGCCGCAGGCCGTCTTGTTCTGCCAGGACCTGTGCCGGTACTTCGCGCTGTTTTACGGGGATGCGGATATAGTGATCGGGGGTGGCGATTGAGGCCAGCAACCCAAGCGCCTTTTCCATTCGCGCCCGATCTATGCGCAGGTCATCCTCGGAGATGATGGCCAGGTCGATATCGTCCTCGACCAGCTTGCGCCAGATGCGTCGATGGCTTTCGAACACGCCGATTTCTGCGGGTCGCAAGGGGAATGGGTAATGCGGGCGGTGCAGATTTCCGGAATGCAGTTCGACACCGGAAATCTGGTCAGGGTCGCGGCCATTTACGGCCTCAAACAGTTCAGCATTGGGCAGGGTCGCGCAGAGCTGATCAGCATTGGGACGGCGCGCGGTGCTCGAGGACATATGGATGACAAAGGATCGCATACCCCGTGCATAGAACACCGCGTCAGGCGGGGAAAGAGCAACCGTGGATCAAGCCTGGCCCTGGTCGGCGGGTTCTGACGACGAGGACGTGTTGACCAGGGGTTCGGACAAAAGCTCTTCGACAAAAAAGCTGAGCAGTTGGAGCCGCCCTGAGACACCCGCCTTGCGGTAGATCGCAGCGCTTTGTGCCTTGATAGTCCCTTCTTTCGTCTGTCTCAGCTCGGCGATTTCTACGATCGACAAACCCTTGATGGACAATATTGCAACATCGCGTTCCGCATTGCTGAGCTGCCACTGCGTGAATTGATTTTCGATGACCTGCGAAAACGCGCCCTGCGCCACGCCCAGTTGACGCTGCATGTCCTGCACGCGCAAGCCCTGAGCCCGGATCAGGGTGATTGTCGCCACCAAACCACCGATCAGAGCCAGGGACAGGAACAATTCGAACTGGTGCAAATGCCGAAACCCGGCAGTTTCGCCGCCAAACCAATCTAGCGCTGCATCGGTTAGGAAAAAGGTGGCGCAGACAGCCTGCACCACCAGAAGGAGCCAGAGTAAAGACGTCTGTGAAATCTTCATAGCGCTCCTTTAAGATTGTCTGGTCAGTCGTCGTCCTCTTCAAGCTCGATCGCGGTGACAACGCCATCGGTCTTGTTCAGGACCAGTTCAGTTTCCACGCCATCCTTGACGAGTTCAACCTCGATCTCGCCATCTTCGAATTCGATCTCTTCGATCTGGTATCCCTGCGCCTCGAGAGTGGTGCGGATATCGGTCTCGGTGGTGCCCAGCTTGTCCCCGACTGTCACGTTGGCAAAAGCCAGCACCGGGGCGGTCGCGATCAGTCCGGTCAGAGTCAGCATTTTGAAAGTCTCCATTTCGCATCTCCTAGATTTGTTGCGTCGATGTAGGAGACGTGGGTTCGCCTGGCCGGTGGTGCGATTGGATTTCGGTTGAATTGGGCGGAATTGGCCCAAGGTTTATGCTGACTGAACAAAAAAAAAGACCCCGGACAAAGCCGGGGTCTTTCGAGAAATCAGAGGGGCGAGCAGATTATTCTGCGCCTTCCTCTTTCTTTTCTTTCTTCTCAGGTGCGATCTCTTCGCCGGTTTCCTGATCGACGATTTTCATCGACAGGCGCACCTTGCCGCGGTCGTCAAAGCCCAGCAGCTTGACCTTCACTTCCTGGCCTTCCTTCAGAACATCCGACGGATGGTTCAGGCGACGGTTTTCGATCTGGGACACGTGGACCAGACCGTCACGCTTGCCAAAGAAGTTCACGAAGGCGCCGAAGTCGACGATCTTGACCACTTTACCGGTGTAGATCTGACCTTCTTCCGGCTCTGCGACGATCGAGTGGATCATCTCGTATGCCTTCTTGATCGATTCGCCATCGGGCGAGGCGATCTTGATCACGCCGTCATCGTTGATGTCGACCTTGGCACCAGAAACGTCGACGATTTCGCGGATGACTTTGCCGCCGGAACCGATCACTTCACGGATCTTGTCGGTGGGGATGTTCATGGTCTCGATGCGCGGTGCGTGGACCGAGAAATCATTGGTCTCGGACAGGGCTTTGCCCATCTCGCCCAGGATGTGCATCCGGCCGTCCTTGGCTTGCGCCAGGGCTTTCTCCATGATCTCGGGCGTGATGCCCGCAACCTTGATGTCCATCTGCAGAGAGGTGATGCCGTTTTCGGTACCCGCAACCTTGAAGTCCATGTCGCCCAGGTGGTCTTCGTCACCCAGAATGTCCGACAGGATCGCGTAATCGCCGTCATCTTCCAAGATCAGACCCATGGCAACACCGGCAACCGGTGCTTTCAGCGGAACGCCCGCATCCATCATCGACAGCGAACCGCCGCAAACAGACGCCATCGAGCTTGATCCGTTGGATTCGGTGATCTCCGACACGATGCGGATCGTGTAGGGGAAGTCGGTTGCCGCAGGCAGAACCGCCTGCAACGCACGCCATGCCAGTTTGCCGTGACCAATCTCACGACGTCCCGGAGGGCCCACGCGACCCGCTTCACCAACCGAATAAGGAGGGAAGTTGTAATGCAGCAGGAAGTTCGATTTGAAGTTGCCGTGCAGGGCGTCGATGAACTGCTCATCATCACCGGTGCCCAGCGTGGTTACAGCCAGCGCCTGTGTTTCACCACGGGTGAACAGGGCCGAGCCGTGTGTCCGCGGCAGCATCGAGGTTTCTGCAACGATCGAACGGATATCGGTGGTCGAACGACCGTCGATCCGCTTGCCGCCTTTGACGACGTCGCCGCGCAGGATGCCTGCTTCCAGCTTTTTCATCGCCGAGCCAAGGTTCGCGTCTTCCAGCTGTTCCTCGGTCAGGGCTTCCTTGATTGCGTCGCGGGCAGCGGAAACAGCAGCAGTGCGCTCTTGCTTGTCGGTGATCGCGAAGGCGGCGCGCATCTGTTCTTCACCGGCAGCCTTAACGGCGGCGGACAGCTCAGAATAATCGGGCGCCTGGAAATCAAACGGCTCTTTTGCCGCGTCTTCGGCCAGTGAAATGATCAGGTCGATCACCGGCTGAATCTGCTCGTGTGCAAATTTGACCGCACCCAGCATCTCGGCCTCGGACAGTTCGTAAGCCTCCGATTCAACCATCATCACGGCGTCTTTGGTGCCGGCAACAACCAGATCCAGACGCTGTTCAGGGTTCAGGCGCAGGTCCTGCATGTCGTCCACTGTCGGGTTCAGAATGTATTCGCCATCCTCGAAACCAACGCGGCAACCAGCAATCGGGCCTCTGAACGGTGCGCCGGAAATGGTCAGCGCGGCAGAGGCTGCGATCATCGCCACCATGTCAGGGTCGTTGACCAGATCGTGGCTCAGCACGGTGCACATCACCAGAACTTCGTTTTTGAAGCCGTCAACAAACAGCGGGCGGATCGGCCGGTCGATCAGACGCGCGGTCAGCGTCTCTTTTTCAGTCGGGCGCGCCTCGCGCTTGAAAAAGCCACCCGGAACTTTACCGGCGGCATAATATTTCTCTTGGTAGTGGACGGTCAGCGGGAAAAAGTCCTGACCGGGTTTTTGCTTCCGCGCAAAGGTCACGTTTGCCATCACGCTGGTCTCACCCAGCGTGGCAATCACACTGCCGTCCGCCTGACGGGCAACCTTGCCGGTTTCCAGTGTCAGCGTCTCTTCGCCCCACTGAATTGATTTCTTTGTTACATCAAACATTTGCGTATCCTAGAAGGGAGCACTCCCGCCCCTGCGGGTCTCCCGTTTGCGTGGCGGCCCCATTGCCGCCGACCCCACTTTATCTTCCATTCGAGTGCCGGGGTCAGAGCACAACGTCTCAGATGGACCGCCCATACAGCAGTTTGGGGGCTTTGGAAAGGCAGGAGTTCCGAGGAAGGGTAAGGGTATAAAGGGCGCATGCCCGATCCATCGAGGATCGGGCAGACGCGGCGATCCTACAGGATCGCGTGGGCCAGGATCATGACGATACCACAGCCCAGCGCATAGCCGGTGTCGACCGCAATGGCGAAGCCGTTTTTTTGCACCCATGTCCCGACCGAGGCTGTCTGCGCCGCCACCGCAAGGATCGCAAGCAGGGCGACGCCCAGGCTATTGGTTGTCTCGGTCACCGCGATTACCGCAGCCAGCAGGATCAGGAACACGATCTGTGTGGCCATCGCGCCCAGTGGCGGGGTTTCGGGCGGCGTCGGGTCGATGCGGGTGCCTTCGGCCCAGCGTTTCTGAAAGCCCATAGGGCCGTAGACCAGCCAGCCCAACAAAAAGGCAGCGACCACCCCTGCACCGAGGGCCAGCCAGTTGATCATAGTGCCGTCTCCAGCGCCGCAAGGATAGCGGTCCAGCCGCCCTCGTGATTGTCCCGGCTTTCTTGCGAAGGAAAGCGGATGTGGTGCAGCCGCAGCTCGGTGCCCTTTTCGGTGGGTGTGAAATCCAGTGTGACCGTGGAATCGTCTTGGCTGTAGGGCGAATTCCAGGTGAATTGCAGACGGTTGGGGCGGTCGATGACCTTGTATTCGCCCTCATGCGGCAGATCGCCAGCCTCGGGCGCGCGCATGATGATTTTGAACCGGCCGCCGACCTTGGCGTCGGAATGCGCTTCGGGCACGGTCATGCCCGGTGCCGGCAGCATGAATTTTGCCAGCATCTCGGGGTTGAGCCAGGCATCAAACACCTTTTCGGGTGGATGTGGAATGGCGCGCGTTATTTCAAGTGACAGGTCCGTCATCTTCTGGGTCCTCCAAAGCAGTTTCCAAGGCGTCCAGCCGAAGCGCCCAAATCGAACGCAACCCGGCAAACCAAGAATCAACGGCTGATAAAGGAGCCATCTGAACCTCGATCAGATGTTCGCGCCATTCGGTCCGGCGCTGCACCAGCTCGGCGTTTTCCAGCACCTTGATGTGCTTGGAGACCGAGTTGAGGCTCATATCGAATTGCCGCGCAATGTCCGTCACCCGCAATGGTCCCTGCTGCGCAAGCATCGTCAGAATAGCGCGGCGGGTCGGGTCGGACGCGGCCTTCAATATTGCATTGAGGTCATATCGACTCTCTCGTTCAACCATTTGGATGAATTACAACCTTATTCTGCTTCAGTCAACCATTTGGGTGAATAACATGTTGAAACCCTGATTGACCAGTCGCCAAATGCACCCTGTTGGATAAGGGTTTGGCCCTGATCGGTGCAGATGTGTCCGAATACAGTCTGAGTCAGGTAAAATTTGGGGAGGACATGTGTGGCAAACGATTTTGGTGGAGCCACTGACTACAGGTGAGATCGGACCGTATTGGCCCCGTCTCCAGCTTAAAGAAGATGATCCATTCTATTATGATCGTGCAGAAAGCGGATTTCATATATCCGGGATCAAAGCGGGTCTGGGCCTATTGCAACGAATCTTCTTTGCTACGCGGTTGGGGAGACCCCAATTCTTTTTCTTTCAGTATGCCGCGGAGGATTGCGGCAGTTTCCACCTCGGACATTTTTTTTACGATGCCATCTGTGCCAGAGACTGTTGTTGACTTTTTTTCTGATTTAGGAGCCTGGGAAAGGTTAGCTGCAAAAACGCGGTTCAAAACTGATTTTAGAGGCATTGTTAAACTCCAGTAAAATAGTCGTCGGACACTGTCGCTGCGGGCCAGTCCGAACCACGAGGGTGGGAGGGCTCAAAGACCGTTTGCCGTGAGTGTGTACCCGCAGCGACAGGCGGCATTTAGGAACCGACCGATCCTGTGCAAAGGGGGAAGATATTGGCCTTTCGCGTCATTTTTTGACTCTCTGATAAAAAAACACGACGTTGCTTACGTTTACGTCAACTTTCTAAACCAGCGCTCAGATTCTGCGACGCAACGTCACAATTTGACACCTGTTCATCACGGGCAAATTCAACGGTCCTGAAGGCAAAAAAGCGGCCGTCTTTAGGGGCGATTCTATCGTGCAAGCAGGCGGAACCGTGGCTCCCAATAAAAACGGGCGCGCCCATTGTGGGCGCGCCTTGAAAAGGGAGGACTATGAAAAACCTAACGCTCGAAAAAAAATAAGCGCCTACTCACTACAGTTCCTAGACTGCAGCGATTTGAGCAGCTTGTCGGTGAAGTGGATCACACGGCGCGAAAAAAGTTTCCATCGTCCGAGATGTTGTCGTGATCGGTCATCGAGAATGCAGCAAAAGGCTTTGCTTCAAGGTCGGAGAGAACCCCAAAACCAAATACGCCCGCCGAATGGCGAGCGTATCATGATCTATTGGCTTTTCAGCGCCTGTATCAAAAACAGCAGCGCGCGCTTAGCGGCGGATGCCCAGCTTTTTGATCAGGTCCTGGTACCGTGCTTCTTCTTTGCCCTTCAGATAGTCCAGCAGCTTACGGCGCTGGGCAACCATCTTCAGAAGACCACGGCGACCGTGGTTATCTTTCTTGTGGGTCTTGAAGTGCTCGGTCAGGGTGGTGATGCGCGAGGTCAGGATGGCAACCTGGACTTCTGGCGAACCGGTGTCGCCGTCCTTGGTTGCGAATTCTTTCATGACGCGATCTTTTTCAGCGGCAGTAATCGACATCGGGGTCTCCTTTGAAAAGGTTAGGGTTGATGGCACAGGCCGGGATGTCGTCCAGCGCAGGCCCATGGAGAAAACCGCATCGATTCCGACACGGATGCGCGCGTATAGGCGCATTTGCGGTCAATGGCAAAGGGATTCTGGAAATTCAGCCCAGCGCGCTGAGCTGCGCCAGATCGCCTGAGGATATCAGTTGGATGTCATCGGCGCTGACACCGTCTGCCCCGATCAGCTGCACCACGTTCTGCCCGTCGACAATTACATGGGTCAGGTTCTCGTCTTCGGTGTCTGTCTTGATCTGAATGTCCGGGTTTTCCTGACCTTCCCATGAGATCAGCAACTTGTCTTGACCGGGCTGAAAATCCATGACGGTGACGGCGTCATCATCCGCTTCGGGCGAAACAGCGATGTCATCATCGCCTTCGCCTCCGGTTACGATATCCCCGCTTTCAGCAATGATCGTATCATCCCCGGCGCCACCGTTCAGGAAATCCACCGCGTCGGGGTGCTCTCCATCCTGACCGTCCAGAATATCGTCGCCATCACCGCCAAACAGCACGTCCTTGCCTTCGCCACCGCTCAACCGGTCATCACCAAACCCGCCATGCAGTGCGTCATCGCCCTCACCGCCGGTCAGAATGTCGTCATCCTGCCCGCCATACAGCTCATCCTCGCCCATCCCGCCGTCCAGGTGATCTGCGCCGAAATGCCCGTAAAGTGCATCATCCCCCTCATCGCCCGAGATTTGATCGTCGCCCGCCTCTCCGTGAAGGACATCCTGGCCAGTGCCGCCAAAGATCGTATCAGCGCCTCCTCCCCCATGCAGGGTGTCATCGCCTTCGCCACCATAAATCGTGTCATCCCCTGCATATCCATTGATCTGATCGTCGCCGTCCTGGCCGGTCAGGATGTCCAGATCCTCGGTGCCCGCGATGATCATGTCGCCCTCGATTTCGGATATGATCGTCCCGGTCGAAATCTCGGGCGCTTCGGGTTCCTCGACATTCTCACCGACGTCAAGGAATTCGCCGGTTTCGACCGCAGGAGGCTGGTCGTCGACGACATCGTCCTCACCGGGATCTTCATCTATGTCAAAGACATCGCCGATGGCATAGGCCACCCCGCCGACAGCCGCCAGACTAAGCAATCCGATCAGAAACATGACAACCTCCTTGAACGCATTGCTTCGAGGGTGAAATGTCCCATGCGATCAGGGCTTTGGTCAAAGCCTAGCTGAGCTTGTGGTTAACCCTTTGTCACCAGGGTTCGGGGTTTTGCGTGTAAGCGATATAGAGCGGATGCTTGGGGTGGCCGTCCTTGGTAAGCCCAAGGTGGTACATCGGCTGACCGGTGCCGCGCAGCAGGGTTTCGACGGTGGTGCCTCGATCCAAATGCGCGCCATGGGTGCCCCAGGCAGCGATGACCTGATCGGCCCAGTCCACGCCATTCAGAATGGCCATGTCATTCTCTGGCCCCACCGGATCGGCAGCGGCCCGCATTTTGCGTGGATCAGTATCGCGCCATGCAAAGATATTGGTGACCTGAAATGCGCCGAACCCCAGCGCGCGCGCCCGGCGTTCGCAGCGTTCAACCGTGGGATCGTTCTGCACCTCGGTCGCGGTGGACGGGTTCAGCATCACAAACAGCGCCTTGCGCCCGGTCGGATCCCAGATGCGCGTCAGGCTATAGCGGTATCTCTCGCAATCTGAATAAACAGCGGTCGAGGGCGCGTCGCCCTTGGTATGTGTGCGCGTGATCATGGGTTTCGACTAGCACGCAGATTACGTGACGAACACCCGGCTGGGATGCAATTCGCCGGATTTATAGATGCCGACCGCCACCGCCTGACCATCCAGCGAGGCCCAGGCCTCATCCCCGTATTCCACATCGGACGCCAGAACCATACCAGGGTTGCCGTTACGCAGACGGGTCGCACCTTCGGGGGTGCATTTCAGTTCGGGCAGGTCCGATAAGCCAGTTTCCAGCGGGTGCAGGTAATCATCCAGCGCGGTGGTTTTGGCCATCTCATCGATCTGTTCAATGCTCAGCCCGTCTTTGGTCTCGAACGGGCCGGACCAGATACGGCGCAGCTCGCGGACATGGCCGTAGCATCCCAGCGCCGCGCCCAGATCACGCGCGATCGATCGGACATAACCACCCTTGCCGCAGGTCATTTCCAGCATGACGTGGTCGGCATCTGGGCGATCAACCAGAACCAGTTCCTCGACCCACAGAGGGCGCGCAGCGAGTTCCACATCCTCGCCATCGCGAGCCAGCTTATAGGCACGTTGCCCGTCGATCTTCACCGCCGAGAATTTCGGCGGAACTTGCATGATTTCACCGATAAAGGGCGCGAGGGACTCTTTGATGTCATCATCCGAAGGGCGCGCATCGCTGCTTGCGATTACCTCGCCCTCGGCGTCATCGGTATTGGTGGCCTGACCCAGACGCACGGTGAAGGTATAGGCCTTCAAAGCGTCGGTGATATAGGGAACGGTCTTGGTCGCCTCACCCAAAGCCACGGCCAGAACGCCGGTGGCCTCGGGGTCCAGCGTGCCCGCATGGCCCGCTTTTTTCGCGTCCATCGCCCAACGCACCTTGTTGACCACGGCGGTCGAGGTCATGCCTGCGGGCTTGTCCACTACCAGCCAACCGGAAATCTCGCGACCCTTGCGTTTGCGTCCCATTGTGCACCTTGTTCTTTGCTGAGGCGCGCGAGTTAGCGGATCGGTCGGGCCCTGTCAATTTCAGGGCGTGTCTTCGACCACACCAACAATCGGCCCCAGTGAAAACCCGACATCGGATCGATTATTCGCCCGGTCATACATACGTGAGATATTGCCATCAAAGAACAGCGCATTCGGAGTTTCCAGTACGTCGCGGAACAGGCTGCCGAATTGGTGGAAGGTTACGTAATCTTCGGAAATGGCAAACACCGCGCGGGTGCCATCATCGCTGGTGCCCACGCCATTGCGGACGTAAACCGACGTCGAATCAGGCAGGAACCTTGGGTGCAGCTCTCCGTCGATGACAAGCATCGGGCCGGATTGGCTGGCAAAGCGGCAATCCGGGGCTTGATCTATAAAGTCCAGCGTCTCGAACACGTCGGCGCGGCCCTCGCGGATGCAGAACACCCCGTTGGGCAGAAGGCCGAAGTTTCCGGGACCGGGGTTCGGGATCACACGCATCTGCTCCTGCCCGTCTTCGACATAATGGCCGACGGGCGAGCGGTCGTCGTGATACATGCCTGCGTTCATCGCAAAGGCCAGACGCTTGCCAACGGGCTCCAGCGCCTCATTCACCGCCGAGAAATGCCCTAGCAGGTCGCCATTCTCGTCATTGAGGAACAAGCGCATGTCCTCATTCGCGGCATCCACCTCGCAGACAGTGTAGCGTTTGTCACTATGCGTGACCTTTTCGCATGTCACTGCCCCGGCTTGCGCCGCCCACAGGAAAGCGCCCAAAGTGGCAAATGCCCGGATCACTCGTCGAGATCGCGGCGCACCGCGTCCTGATCGAACATGCGGCGGGTGTCATCCAGACGGTCGAATGTGTCATCCAGCCGGAATCGCAGATCGGGGGAGAATTTTAGCCCGACCTTTTTACCAACCATGCGCCGCAGCTCGTGTTTGTTGCGGGCCAGCAGTTCGATTACATCCTCCTGCCCTTTGCCGCCCAGGGGCAGCACAAAGGCGGTGGCGATCTTCAGATCGGGCGAGGTGCGCACCTCACCCACAGTGATTGACATGCGATTCAGGTCGGGATCGTGGACATCTCCGCGCGCCAGAACCTCGGACAGGGTGCGGCGGATCAGTTCGCCGACACGCAGCTGTCGTTGGGACGGGCCGGGGCCATCGTGGAATTTGTTCTTAGCCATATCCCCGATCTAAGCGCAAAGCGGGGCTTTGCCAAGCGGGTGCGAACCGGGTAGGAGGCTTTGAGCCAATCAATGTGAAAGGACCAGCGCAATGACCCATATTCCGGGGATCGTCATCACAGGGGCTTCGGGCCGTATGGGTCAGATGTTGATCAGGACCGTGACCGACAGTGATCAGGCCCGCCTGGTCGGCGTGGTCGAGCGCACGGGTCATGATTGGGTTGGGCAGGATGTGGGCGTGGCCATGGGCGGTGCAGCGCTGGGCGTCACGGTGACCGACGATCCGCTGGAGGCCTTTGCCCAGGCGCAGGCCGTGATTGATTTCACCGCACCCGAGGCGACGCTGGAATTCGCCGCGTTGGCGGCGCAGGCGCGCTGTGTGCATGTGATCGGCACTACCGGGATGAGTGACGAGCAGATTGCCGCTCTGGAGCCGGCCTCACGTCATGCGGTGATCGTGCGGGCGGGAAATATGAGCCTGGGTGTGAACCTGCTGGTACAGCTGACCAAAAAGGTCGCTGCCGCGTTGGATGAAGATTTCGATATCGAGGTGATCGAAGGGCATCACCACCACAAGGTCGATGCGCCCTCGGGCACCGCGCTGATGCTGGGCGAGGCCGCTGCCGAAGGGCGTGGTGTAGATCTGGCTGAGGTGTCCGATCGGGGCCGCGATGGTATGACCGGCGCGCGCAAGCGGGGCGATATCGGGTTCCATGCCATTAGGGGTGGTGACATTGTGGGCGAACACGACGTGCTATTCGCAGCACCGGGCGAACGCATCGTGCTGCGCCATCTGGCCACCGACCGGGCGATCTTTGCCCGTGGGGCGCTGAAGGCGGCGCTGTGGGGGCAGGGCAAATCCCCCGGCCAATATGACATGGTGGATGTTCTGGGGCTTTGACACCACCCGGGAGCCGACAGACCGACTACAACTCTCGGATCTTATCTGCGCGCAAAGGGCAGGCGAGATAGACGCCGAATTCTTTGCCGATATCCGCACTGACCCGCGCGTGAACCTTGCCCTGCCGATCCAGAAAACGCTGATTGTCCTCGACCGGGAATATCCCCTCGTGCCAGATGCCAGGATGGATATACAGCCCGCGTGACCCATCACACCAAAAGGCCACCACCTTATCCGGTGTCAGATTGTCGCCCGGCAATGCGGCAGGGATGATGAAAGGCTTGTTGTCGATCGGCCAGAACATCTGTCCGCCATCGGGGTGATAGTTCATGTGCCAAAGCAGAACCTGATCGCGCGGAGCAGTTTGCCGGTTGGCGTTGGCCTGTTGCGGATCAGTGGACCAGCCGAGGACATAGTGGCCGTTGACCGCTTCGTTCTCGCCGTAAAGGACGTCCCCTTTCCACTCACCATGAAATGTGCCTTCGACCCAACCGGCCTCATCGCCGGTACCTTCGTCGATGGACCGCCAACCCTGTTGCGGCCAACGGACGATTTCAATTTCGAATTCTTCGGGGTCGTCGACCAGACAGCCATAGTCCTTGACCGACTGGTCTGTAGCACGGATCAAGGGGACCTCGTGCCAAGGCAGGGAGGGTTTGGTGTTGGCCTCAAAAATGTATTCTGGGGCGTTCATGTGAGCTCCTGATATTTTTCGACCATTCGCTGCACCATCGGCGCAAAATGGTTGAAATCGGGGGTTTCCATGTCTGCACGTTTACCTGCTTCGTCCAGATAACGCACCTGAATGATCTCTTTCAGGTTCGGGTTCTGCTCGAATTCGGCAACTTCTCTGGCACTCATCGGCCCGCCTTGCAGTTCCAGTGTATGAACCGAAGCCGTGGACAGGCGGTTGAAATATTCGGGCTTGGTAGCGCAAAGATACCGTTTGGCCGCCACGTGATAGCGGCAGCAATCGGTGATAACTGACGGAAAGAACTGTTCCAGCACCTCGGCGCCTGCATCTTCGTGATGGCGGTCTTCGGTGTCGTCGGGGTGGTACGTGCCGAATTCGGATGTGAAATGACCGATATCATGCAGCAATGCCCCTACGATGATCTCTTCGGGCATGCCGTTCTGTTCGGCAATGGTCGCGCCCTGCAGCATGTGTTCTGCCATGGTGACGGGTTCGCCCAGATATTCCTCGCCGCCGCGGCGGTCAAAGATATCCCCGATGAAGGCCACGATATTGTCGGGGGTCAGGGTCGAGAAATCAGGTTTCATTCCGCCGCCTCCAGTGTCGCCAGTTCCATCGCCGCCAGGGTTGACAGTAAGCCGTCCTTGTCGGCGTAGCAGCCTTGCAACCACCGCGATCCGGCGCCGGAATAGCCCAGACGCGCGTGCAGGACGCGGGTGTTGTCAACGATGAAGCTTTCACCCGGCTCCAGCTTGAACGACACGCCCATGGCCGGATCGTCGATTATCTCACCCAACTGGCGATAGGCGGCGTAATAGGCCTCCATCAGATCGAAAGGGATGTCCACAAACGGAGCCGACGAGCGGTTGTTAAAGCGGATACCGATCAACTCGCCATCGGGCGATAGCTCAATCATTGGGCGGCGCGACCGCAGGCAGACCCCGTCCGAGCCCTTGTATTCGAACCGGGCCGGGAAACCTGCCAACAGCGCAAATCCATCGGGGTTCTGATCGCGCAGTTTTTCCGCCGCCCGGAACCCGTCCACAACAATGGAATCGCCACCCTCGGCGCTGTTCTCCAGGCAGTACAGGATCTGCAATGTCGGTACCGGGTCGCGATAAGGGTTGTCCGTGTGCGCCTGCAGGCCAAGCCCTGTAAAGGCCAGGTTGGTCGGGTTCACCTCGGTTCGAACCTCGAAATAGGGGCCATAGTTGGTCTGACGGACGTATCCGAACAGATCAGCCACCTTCAACAGGGATTCCGGTTTGGTCGGGCCACTGGTCAGTTTGGCAAACCCGTATTCGGCGACCATTGCCAGCCAGCCGCGCTTGGCTGCGGGGTTGGCGTGGACGTCGCTCCAGTCGGCGCTGGGCGCGTCGAGCCCTTGCTCCCAGGTGGTGATCCCGGGCGCGGTGCGGCCAAAGGTGCGGCTGTCCTCTTGGTCATAGCTATGCGCAGCCAGCCAATCGGCGGGGAAAGTGACAGTCTTGTTTTCGGGTTGAAATGTGACAGTGAGGTCGCCGTTGGCCACTGAGGCAGCGCTGACCATGGTATCGGCGGGGATATCGCCAATGGTGATCAGGCGCTGTCCGTTGCCCGGTGCCCGTGTGTCAGGATCAAGCGCGTTGTCGCGTAGCCAGATGGCGTGAAAGCGGGTACTTGGGCCTGTATCGAATTCCACGGTGACGATTGACGGAGTATGGGTGGCAGAGCGCAGCATGGGGTTTCTCCTGTTCGCGCGGGCTTTGCTTGAGGATATACGCCCCCTATGGCATTACGACAATTAATCCTTGTTGCTGCTGAGGCCTGGAAAAACTTATGGATAAAAAGAAGATCGGCTTGCCCCCGCTAGACTGGTTGCGCGTATTCGAAGCGGCGGGGCGGTTGGGTGGATTCTCGGCAGCGGCGCGCGAGTTTGGGCTAACACAGGCTGCCGTCAGTCAGCGCATCGGCAACCTTGAGGCCTGGTTGGGCCGCACGCTGTTTGTGCGCGAGGCGCGCGGTGTATCGCTGACCGTCGAGGGCGAAAGCTATCTACCGCTGGTTCAGGACAGCTTGCAGGCGCTCGAACGCAATACCGAAGACCTTTTCGGAAAATCCCCGCGCGAATTGCGGGTGGCTGGCCTGTCTTCCCATATTAAGGCCCTCGTCATACCCGCTCTTGCACGTTTTCACGACCTGCGCCCCAAAGTGCGGGTGCTGACAGATTCCGTGGCGCGACGGTCTTCGCTGGATGAAGAGAGGACTTGGCTTCAAATCCGCTATGGGCGTGGGGCGTGGCCCGGGCGAGATGCCGAACTGATTGCCGCCGAAGTGCTGGTGCCGATGGCAGCGCCGGGTGTGGATTGGTCCGCGCCCTTGATTGATCTGCGCGGTGAAAGGCCCGGCTGGCGTGATTGGGCGAAAAACACCACTCAGACCGACCTGCCAACCTCGAAAATGAGCTTCGATTCGATGGAACATGCGATTTCGGCGGCTCGGCAGGGTTTGGGCGTTGTGTTGGGATCCATGCCCTTGGCGCAATCGGACTTGCGAGCGGGGCGGTTGCGTCGAATGGATTTGCCCGAATTGAACGCTAAAGATGGCTATTGGCTGACCTGGCCCGAAGAGCGTGCGAAATCCAATAAGCAACGGGCGCTCATCGCGGATTTTCTGCAGGCCCTGCGCGGGGATTGATCAGAAATCTATCGCGATGCCTTTCTTTTCCCAATCGCCATAACGTGCAGGATCGGGGCCGTCGCGTCCGCCCAGCTCTTTGGGTCGCGCTTTTGCGTCGGCTTCGGCCTTGCGGCGGCGGTCCTCCGCCTCAGCCAGCGCGCGTTGTGCGGCAGGCGGCAGGTCTTTGGGCTCGTCACTCATGACATCGGGTTCCTTTCAGTGCATTGGCTTGATATACGCCCCCGTCCGCCCTTGGCAATGCGGACGAGGGTCACATCAAAGGCGATTCAATGTCCGATAACGCAACGGCCGCGCGACGCAGCGCAATCTACCTTCTGGATCAGATCTTGGGTGACGGGCGGCTGATGTCAGAATGCCTGGCTGCAGGTGCGTTGGAGCGATTGGCACCAGAAGACCGGGCGCGGGCACAGCGGCTGGCGTTGCAAACGCTGCGTGGGCTCGAACGCGCCGACCGTCTGTTGGACAATCACCTGAACCGCACTCCCGCCCTGACCGTGCATAATGCCCTGCGTCTGGGAGCGGTTGAGCTGTGCCATGGCGAGGCAGCGCATGGCGTCGTAAATTCCATGGTTGAGATTGTCGGTCGCTCGCGCAAGCATGGGCGGCTCAAGGGGTTGGTGAACGCGGTTCTGCGCAAGGTGGCGGCGGAAGGGCCAGAGGCTTGGCCGAAAATGCGCGTGCCGCGCCTACCCGAGTGGCTGCGCGATCCATTGATCATGGCCTGGGGTGCCGAGGCCGTGACCGGCATGGAGCTGGCGCATTTCGAGGGCGCGCCGCTGGATCTTTCGGTCAAGCCCGGGGCAACAGCGCCGGGTGAGATGCTTCCGACCGGTTCGATGCGGGTTCGGGATGCGGGGCAGGTGTCCGCTCTGCCGGGATATGATCGCGGTGACTGGTGGGTTCAGGATGCCGCCGCCGCACTGCCTGTCCGAGTTCTGGCGCCTAAGGCCGGAGAGAAAATTCTGGACCTTTGCGCTGCGCCCGGTGGCAAGTCGTTGCAACTGGCGGCTGCGGGGGCCGATGTGACTGCGCTGGATATCTCGGAATCGCGTCTGGAACGAGTGCGCGAGAACCTGACGCGGACGGGCCTGATGGCTACGGTCATCGCGGCTGACGCGCTGGAACACCAGGGTCAGTATGACGCCATCCTGCTGGATGCGCCCTGTTCCGCCACCGGCACGATCCGCCGCCATCCTGATCTGCCCTTTGCCAAGGACGGGTCGGAATTCGGCGCGCTGATCGAGCTGCAAACGCAGATGCTTGCCCATGCCTGGACCCTTCTGAAACCGGGCGGGCGGTTGGTGTACTGCACCTGCTCGTTACTGCCCGATGAGGGCGAGGTTCAGGTTGAAGAGGCGCTACAGATGTATCCTGATATGCAAGCGGACCGGGTCGCTTTGCAGGTCGCGGGGGTCGAAGCCGGCTGGATCACCGAAGAGGGCGGTTTGCGTCTGCGGCCTGACTATTGGCCGGGGACAGGCGGCATGGACGGCTTCTATATCGCCTGCCTGACGAAATCGACCTGAAGGCACGCTTTTCGATGACTTGACGATTGCTCCGGTCTATCGTTGGGTCTCAGGCGCCAGCAGAGCGCAAGGGGCAGAGTAACGAGCGTCATGTCAAATTCGGACACCATGGCAAACCGATGGTCACGGTTTCAGAACCGGCTTTATGCGCGGCTCAGTCAGCGGCGCAAAGCCGTTACCGGATTTGTGGGCGATCCGGAACCACGCACGGTTGGATCATTTGCGCGCGGGCGTCAGTTGGTGGCTGGGAACCTGCTGTTCTCGGGCTATCTGGTAGAGGCGCAGGATACAGGCTTATGGGATGTCACTGCGCCCAGCACCGGATTCGACGATGAACGCCACGGTTTTGCCTGGCTGGATGATCTGGCGGCTGTTGGCGACATCCGGGCGCGCGAAAAGGCGCAACGCTGGGTCTGGGGCTGGATCGAAGCACATGGGCGCGGGCACGGGCCCGGTTGGGCACCTGATCTGACTGGCCGGCGAGTGATGCGTTGGATCAATCACGCGATCTTTTTGCTGCGCGGTGTGGATGAGCAACAAAGCAAGGTCTTTTTCAGTTCGCTATCTCAGCAGGCCTGGTTCCTGTCGAAACGCTGGCATGCTGCGACGCCTGGCCTGCCCCGGTTCGAGGCGCTAGCCGGTCTGGTGCAAGCCGGTTTGGCTTTGGAAGGGCTTGAGCAGATGGCAGAGCCCGCCCTGCGCGCTCTGGCGCGGGAATGTGACAGTCAGATAGATAAAAAAGGTGGTATCTCCACGCGCAACCCCGAGGAGCTGCTGGAAGTCTTCACGCTGCTCGCGTGGACATCGGCAGCACTTAGCGATTTGGGGCGGGGTACACCTGGGGCGCAGGCGAATGCGATTAAACGGATGGCCCCGACCATGCGTAATCTGCGTCATTCGGATGGTGCACTGGCCCGTTTCCACGGGGGCGGGCGCGGGATCGAGGGTCGTCTGGATCAGGCTCTGGCGCAAAGCGGCGTCAGACCGCAAAGCGAGAACGGCCTGTCCATGGGATTTGCCCGTCTCTATGCGGCACGGACCAGTGTGATAATTGACGCCAGTTCGCCGCCCAAAGGGGATGCGTCATATAACGCACATGCGTCGACCTTGGCATTCGAGCTGACCTCGGGCCGCCGACCTCTGATTGTGAATTGTGGGTCTGGGGAAACCTTTGGGTTGGAATGGCGTCGGGCCGGGCGCGCCACGCCGTCGCATTCGACACTTTGTCTTGACGGCTTTTCAAGTGCGCGTCTGACCTCAGCTGTTCCTGGTACGGAACGTGAAGGGCTGGTGGACGCGCCAAAGGATGTTCCGGTCGAGTTCGAAGACGCGTTCGAGGGAACCCGGTTTATGGCCGGGCATGATGGCTATACCAAAGTGTTCGGCCTGACCCATGCCCGAACGTTCGAGCTGCGCTTTGACGGGCGGGAGCTGACCGGCGAAGATATTCTGCTTACCACAAGTGACAGGGCCAAGCGGCAATTTGACAAGGCGCTGGATGCGTCGAGCCTGACTGGTATCGGCTTTGACATACGGTTCCATCTGCATCCGGACGTGGATGCGGCGATAGATTTGGGCGGTGCGGCGGTGTCCATGGCGCTCAAAAGCGGTGAGATTTGGGTGTTCCGCCATGATGGTGTGGGGAAATTGTCAATCGAGCCAAGTGTTTATCTTGAAAAGGGCCGTTTGAAGCCACGCGCGACAAAACAGATCGTTCTATCTGGCCGCGCAATGGAGTATGCGACGCGCATCCGGTGGACGTTGAGCAAGGCGCAGGATACAGCCTTTGCCGTGCGCGACTTGCACCGGGACGAGCCCGAGTTTGACTGACGCCAAAAGGACCTTTGGACCCATGACCGATCTTCACCCCGTGCGCCGCGCGTTGCTTTCCGTATCCGACAAGACCGGGCTGATCGAGCTGGGTAAGGCGCTGGCCGACCGCGGGGTCGAGTTGTTGTCGACCGGCGGCACAGCTAAAGCACTGCGCGATGCGGGGTTGGAGGTGAAGGATGTCAGCGAGATCACCGGTTTCCCGGAGATGATGGATGGCCGGGTCAAGACGCTGCACCCGATGGTGCATGGCGGCTTGCTGGCCTTGCGTGACAATGACACCCATGTCGCCGCGATGAACGAACACGGCATCGACGTGATCGACCTGCTGGTAGTGAACCTCTATCCGTTCGAGGCGACCGTGGCTAAAGGCGCTGGCTATGACGAATGTATCGAGAATATCGACATCGGCGGCCCGGCGATGATCCGCGCCGCCTCCAAGAACCACGCGTTTGTCAATGTCGTGGTCGATGTCGAGGATTACTCGTCGCTGTTGGATCAGCTGGACGAGAATTATGGCAAGACCTCATATGGTTTCCGTCAGTGGTTGGCCCAAAAGGCCTATGCCCGCACCGCTGCTTACGATACCGCCGTGTCGAACTGGATGGCCGATGCGCTGCAGCTTGAGGCCCCCAAGCGCCGCGCTTTTGCGGGCGAGTTGAAACAGACACTGCGCTATGGCGAGAACAGCCATCAGACCGCTGCATTTTATACCGACGGTACCAACCGACCCGGTGTGGCGACCGCCCTTCAGCATCAGGGCAAGGAACTGAGCTATAACAACATCAACGACACCGATGCGGCGTTTGAGCTTGTTGCGGAATTCGATCCCGTCAAGGGTGCGGCCTGTGCCATCATCAAACATGCCAACCCGTGTGGCGTTGCGACCGGCGGCACTCTGTTAGAGGCCTATAAGGCCGCGTTTGACTGTGACCGCACTTCGGCCTTTGGCGGGATCGTGGCGCTGAACCAGCCGCTGGACGCTGAAACCGCGCAGGAAATCACCGGCATCTTCACCGAGGTCGTGATCGCGCCGGGCGCATCGGATGAGGCCAAGGCGATCTTTGCCGCCAAGAAAAACCTGCGTCTGCTAACGACCGAAGGCCTGCCGGATGTGACCGCAGGTGGCAAAACCGTGCGTCAGGTCGCGGGCGGTCTGTTGGTGCAAGACAAGGATAACGGTTTCGTCGGCCTGGATGACCTGAAGGTTGTCACCAAGAAGGCCCCATCCGAGGAACAGATGCGCGACTTGCTGTTTGCCTGGAAAGTCGCCAAACACGTCAAATCCAACGCCATCGTCTATGTGAAGGACGGCGCGACCGTGGGTGTCGGCGCGGGTCAGATGAGCCGTGTGGATTCCGCCCTGATCGCGGCCAAAAAGGCCGAACGTATGGCCGATGTGCTGGGCTTGGCCCAACCGCTGACCATCGGCTCGGCGGTGGCGTCAGACGCGTTCTTCCCCTTCCCCGACGGTTTGATGGAGGCCGCAGAGGCAGGCGCCACTTGTGTGATCCAACCGGGCGGCTCGATGCGCGATGACGACGTGATCGCCGCCGCGGATGAGGCCGGTCTGGCCATGGTCTTTACCGGCATGCGGCATTTCCGTCACTGATGCGTGCCCGATTGCTCCTCTGGGCGGCGCTGACCGCGTTTCTGATCGACCAGATCAGCAAGTACCTGGTCGTTCATGTGATGCGCGTGGCCGAAGGGCCGATCAGCGTTCTGCCGCCCTTTCTGGTGTTCAGATATGGCGAGAATCGCGGCATCAATTTCGGCCTGTTTCAGGGCAATGGCGACGCCGCGCGCTGGGCTCTGATCGGAGTTTCACTGGTGATTTCAGTGGGCGTGCTGATTTGGTTGATGCGCACGGCCCCCTCAAAGCTCTTGTTGGTCTGTGGCGGCCTGCTGATCGGCGGTGCGCTTGGCAATGTGGTGGACCGCGTGTTGTACGGATATGTGCTGGATTTTCTGAACATGTCCTGCTGTGGTTTCGACAACCCCTATGTGTTCAATCTGGCCGATGTATTCATATTCGCAGGTGCGTTCGGGTTGGTGCTGTTTGATAGGAAAAAGCCCTCGTGACGCGGGTTTGGAAATACGATAAAAGCGCCTGAAACAGGCTGGAGACTTTCATGCGGTTGCCGCGTTCCATATTTGTTGTGACTATGAGTCTTGCGGTTGCGGGATGTTCGGATATCGGTCTGCGCCACCTCGAGCCGCCGGGCCCGGGCCCGGACGAGTTTGCGATTCTGCCGGTCAAACCTCTGACCCAGCCCGAGAACTACAACTCTTTGCCCGCACCGACACCGGGTGGCACCAACCTGACCGATGCCAATCCCACAGGGGATGCTATTGCCGCGCTGGGCGGGAATCCGGCTGCTTCGAATCCAAATACCGCTGTGCCTGCCTCTGATGGCGCGCTTGTCACGGCCTCCAGCCGATATGGCGTTCCGTCAAACACACGGCAGGTCGTCAACCAAGAAGATGCGGATTTCCGCAAGCGTCAGGGGCGCTGGACCCGTTTGCGGCTGTTCAACGTAGATCGATATTCGCAGGTTTACCGTCGCTGGGCTATCGACCCGAACAAGCAAACCCAGGCTGCGCGGAACGCTGGGATCGAAACGCCATCGGCGCCGCCGGTCAATGAATAATTCTTAACTTTCCGTCATCGGGGTTGAACCCGGGCGGCACCACCGTAGTTTGAACACCAGAAACGAAACGGAGGATGCCCCATGGTTCGGGCTCTGGCACTGTCGGCTGCTCTGATCGCCGCCACCCCGGTTTTTGCCGAAGATGGGCACGAGGCGGTCACCACCTTTACGCTGGATAACGGTATGGACGTTGTCGTGATCGAGGATCACCGCGCCCCAGTCGTGCAGCACATGGTCTGGTATCGCGCCGGATCGGCGGATGAGCCGGTTGGTTCGTCCGGTGTGGCGCATTTTCTGGAACACCTGTTGTTCAAGGCCACCGACACGCTGGAGGCGGGCGAGTTTTCTGCCACCGTCGCGGCCAATGGCGGCAATGACAACGCGTTCACCTCGTATGATTACACCGCCTATTTTCAGCGTGTTGCTGCCGACCGGCTTGAGCTGATGATGCGGATGGAGTCAGACAGGATGCGCAATATCCGCCTGTCCGATGATGACATCGCCACCGAGCGCGACGTGATCCTGGAAGAACGTAACCAGCGTACCGAAAACAACCCGCGCGCCCTGTTCGGTGAACAGGTCAGCGCGGCGCAATACCTCAACCACCGCTATGGTGTCCCCGTTATCGGTTGGAAACATGAGATGGAAACGCTGGACCTGGACGATGCACTGTCCTTCTATCAGATCCACTATTCGCCAAATAACGCCATCCTGGTGGTGACGGGCGATGTTGAGCCAGACGAGGTCAAATCCCTGGCCGAGCAATATTACGGGGTAATCCCGGCAAACCCGGACCTGCCCGAACGGGTGCGATCACAGGAGCCGCCACAAACCGCTGAACGCCGTCTGACCTTTAAGGATGCGCGCGTATCGCAGCCCTATGTTCAGCGCAGCTATCTAGCACCCGAACGGGACGCAGGTGCACAGGAAAAAGCCGCCGCCCTGTTCCTTCTGGCTGAATTACTGGGGGGCAGCACGACGTCGTACCTGAATGAAAAACTGCAGTTCGAGCAGCAAAAGGTCGTCTATACCGGTGCGTTCTACCGAGGCGTGTCGCTTGACGATACCACATTTGATCTGCTGGTTGTTCCGGCCGAAGGCGTGTCGCTGCAAGAGGCCGAGGATGCGATGGATCAGGCCGTGACCGATTTCATCGCCGAAGGTGTGAACGAAGAGGATCTGGATCGGATCAAAATGCAGCTGCGCGCCGCGCAGACCTATGCGCGTGACAATGTGGACGGGATCGGCAATCGCTATGGCCGTGCCCTGACCAGCGGGCTGACGGTCGAAGATGTACAGGCTTGGCCTGATGTCCTGCAGGCGGTGACCGGTGATCAGATCATCGCCGCCGCGCGCGAGGTGCTGCAGCCTGAAACCTCGGTCACGGGCTGGCTGATGCGAGACGATGAGGTAACGCAATGAAGCGGATATTTGTAACTCTGATTGCTTTGGTCATCGCAGTTCCTGCATGGGCCGAGATCGAGATTGAAGAGGTCACCTCGCCGGGTGGCATCACCGCATGGCTGGTCGAGGATCACTCGATCCCCTTCACCGCCCTGGAGCTGCGGTTCCGCGGTGGCACGTCGCTGGACGACCAGACAAAGCGCGGCGCGGTGTATCTGATGAGCGGCCTGATCGAAGAAGGCGCTGGCGAAATGGATGCCCGCACCTACGCGCGCGAGCTGGAATCTCTGGCCGCGTCGTTCGGGTATAGCGCCTCAGACGATTCAGTGTCGATCTCGGCACAGTTTCTGACCGAAAACAGGGATGAGGTGATTGACCTGTTGCGGACCACAATTCACGAACCGCGTTTCGATCAGGATGCCGTAGACCGTGTTCGCGCTCAGGTTCTGTCGGGTCTGCGGTCAGATCAGACCAGCCCCAGTGACATTGCCGGGCGCAGCTTCGCGGAAATGGCCTATGGCGATCACCCCTACGGTTCCGAAGGCAAGGGCACGATCGAAAGTGTCAGTGCCTTGACCCGCGATGATGTGGTCACGGCATATGAGAACGTGTTTACCAAGGATCGTCTGTATGTAGGCGCGGTCGGCGATATCACCCCAGAGGAACTGGGCGCGGTGCTGGACGAGCTCTTGCTTGATCTGCCGGATACCGGCAAACCGATCCCTAAGCGGGCCGATGTGACGATCACTGGCGGAGTGAGCGTGATCGAGTTCGATACGCCGCAATCGGTGGCTCTGTTCGGCCATGCCGGGATCGACCGCGACGACCCGGATTTCTTTTCCGCCTATCTGTTGAACCACATTCTTGGCGGCGGGGGTTTCGAAAGCCGCCTGATGCAGGAAGTGCGCGAAAAACGCGGTCTGACCTATGGTGTGGCGACCTATCTGGTGCCAAAGGATCTGGCCTCTGTGTATCTTGGGTCGGTGTCCTCTGCCAATGACCGTATTGCCGAAGCCGTTGATGTGATCCGCAACGAATGGGCGCGCGCCGCATCCGAAGGGGTCACTCAGAAGGAGTTGGACGACGCCAAGACCTATCTGACCGGTGCCTATCCGCTGCGCTTTGATGGCAACAGCCAGATCGCCGGGATCATGGTGGGTATGCAGATGGAGGATTTGCCTATCGACTATATCGCCACACGCAATGACAAGGTAAATGCAGTGACGCTTGAGGATGTGAACCGGGTGGCGTCCGAACTGCTGGATCCAGATGGTTTGCACTTTACCATCGTTGGCAAACCCGAAGGTCTGGACGGCTGACCCTTAGGCCGCTGCAGGTCTTCTCTGGGCCTGCAGCGTGTGCCTGTTGCTGTTCAACAGCTTTTGCCGTGTATGTCGGAAATGCGCTGCTTTCAATGCATCGTCGATATGGCGGCTCCGCCGCAGCAAGCGCATCAGGCTGATATTGTCGAAAACCAGGCATTTGGTGGGTTCGGTGGCTATTACCGTGGCTGTGGCAGGCAGCCCAAGGCCAAAGGTCAGCTCTCCCAAAATCTCATCTTCTCCACATTGGTTGATGACCCGGCCGTTTTTCAGGATCGTGGTCCGCCCCTTTAAGACAAAGCCCAAAAAGTCGGTTGTCTTGCCTTCTTCGATCAGGATGTCACCGTTTTCATAGGTCTTGACGGCGGCGGTGTTCAACAGTTTCCGGGCTTGGTGGGGTTTCAGCGATTCAAGGTGCAGGGCGATGAACTGACGTTCGTCATCTGAAAACCGAAGCAAATGCCGGGACAGAAACCCGCGCAGCAGGCCCAGGATCGAGATCGAGATATAGGCCAGCTGAATGATCGAGCCCGCGAGGTTGAATTCTTCCGACATGCTGAACAGAACACATCCGGCTGCGGCGATCACAAGCAGGGGGTAGAGGCTGCCGTTGCCCCGGATGATCCCCATCTGCAGCAGAAAATAGCTGGTGATGTAGAGGCCCGCGCCAAAGACGCCGATCATCGTGGCGACCTGTACCAGTTCAGGAAACTCGTATGGAAAACTCAGCATGGACCGATCCAACCTTGTTAAGACTGGGTCCAAGCTGAGGGATAGTGGCGGCGCTGTATATGAACAATGTCACATGTTAATCATCGTTATGTGCATTCAATGATCACTCTATGCAGCAGCGCGCCATCTGTACCCGAACAAACTGTTTGCACCCTTGGGTTTTCCAGGGATGGGGCCCTACTCGCCGTAGGGCACCCAGATGTTTTTAACCTCGGTCGCAGCCTGCAGGAAGCGGCGAGTCTGATCCTCGTGCCAGTCGGTTGCCATGGCGTTATTAACCCAACTCCGTTTCAGGTTCCCGGCCGAAGCCCGCTCGATCTCGGCCGACAGATCGGTAGACGAGAATGACCAGATCGCATCCACATTCAGATGCGAAGCCAGCGGCTTCGCCAGTTCCGTGTGGCTGCCAGTCAGGATGTTGACCACGCCAGCGGGCACGTCAGAGGTTTCGAGGATTTGGTAGAAATCCGTCGCCGCCAGCGGGTAAGGCTCGCTTGCCGCAAGAACCACCCGGTTGCCCATCGCAATCGAAGGGGCCATGGCCGAGACCAGACCCAGCAGCGGCGCCTCGTCAGCACAGAGCGCGCCGATCACGCCGACAGGTTCTTTCATGGCAATGGCCACGCCCCGGATCGGAACGCCGTGCACCTGGCCGTCATACTTGTCGGCCCAGGCAGCGGCGGTGAACAGGCGCTGGATCGCGGCTTCGACCTCTTTCGCGCCGTCTTTCCTGCCGGTCATGGCATCAAGGCGCGCAGCGAATTCACCCGCGCGGGCCGAGAGGTTTTCGCCGATGTAATACAGGATCTGTGCCCGCAGATGGCCGGTGGTCTTGGACCAACCCTTGGCCCCCGCTGCGGCCTCGACCGCGTTGCGGACGTCTTTGCGGTTGGCCAGACCCACATGGCCCAGAAGGCCAGGTTTGCCCCAGACGGGTTTCGAATATCCGCTGTCAGGACGGGCCTGTTTGCCGCCGACATACATTTTGGCAGTACGGTCAATCGGATCGACCGGGGCACCTTCGCCCATCGCGGCCTCGGCCTTGGCCAATGGTTTGCCTTTGCCTTTGGGCTTGGTGTAGGCGGTCAGACCTTCCCAGCCACCTTCGCGGCCAAAGCCGCTTTCGCGCACACCGCCGAACCCGGCTGCGGCATCGAACAGATTGGTGGCATTCACCCAGACAACGCCCGCGACCAGCTTCGGTGCGATATCCAGTGCAAGGTTCACGTTCTCGGTCCATACCGTCGCCGCCAGCCCGTAACGGGTGTTGTTGGCCAGCTCAACCGCCTCTTCCGGTGTACGGAAGGTCGAGGACACCAGCACCGGACCGAAAATTTCCTCCTGCATCAGTTGATCGGAGGTTTCGAGGCCCGAGATCAGCGTTGGCGGGTAGAAACAGCCATTTTCGGGCAGCGCGCCGGCCGCCTGATAAACGTGACCCGCGGTGTTGCTGTCGACCATGCTCTTGATGGTCTGCAACTGGACCGGGTCGACCACAGCACCCACGTCGATGCATTTGTCCAATGGATCACCGATGCGCAGAGTGTCCATTCGGGCGCGCAGTTTCTCGTGGAACCGATCGGCGATGCCTTCCTGAACCAACAGACGCGAACCCGCGCAACAAACCTGACCCTGATTGAACCAGATCGCGTCGACCAGCCCTTCGATGGCGGAATCGATATCGGCGTCGTCAAAGACGATATAGGCGGACTTGCCGCCCAGCTCCAAAGTCAGCGCCTTACCCGAACCGGCGGTCGCCTCACGGATGCGCCGCCCCACTGCGGTTGAGCCGGTAAAGGCGATCTTGTCCACGTCCGAGGCTACGATCATCTCACCCACCGCGCCATCGCCCGTGACGATGTTGACCACACCCTTGGGCAGCCCGGCCTGTGAGCAGATATCGGCAAACAGCAGCGCGGTCAGAGAGGTATATTCGGCAGGTTTCAGAACGACCGTGTTACCCATGGCCAGCGCCGGAGCAATCTTCCAAGCCAGCATCAGCAGCGGGAAGTTCCAAGGAACGATTTGTCCACACACTCCCAGCGCTTCGGCGTTGGGTAGTTCGCTTTCCATCAACTGCGCCATGCCGGCGTGGTAGTAAAAGTGGCGCTGTACCAGAGGGATGTCGATGTCGCGCGATTCACGGATCGGCTTGCCGTTATCCAAGCTTTCCAGCACTGCAAACAGGCGCGAGTGCTTTTGCAGCAGGCGCGCGATGGCATAGAGGTAGCGCGCACGACCCGCACCGCCCATCTTCTCCCATTTTGGCTGCGCCTTGCGGGCGGCGGATACGGCGGCGTCGACATCGGCTTGCTTGGCCTGGGTCAGCTTGGCCAAAACCTCTCCGGTCGCCGGGTTGCGGCTGTCGAACCCCTTGCCCGGTTTGGTGAAGGCCCCGTCGATATAGTGACCAAATTTGTCACCCTGATCGACCAGCCAGGCCAGCGCTTCGGCTGAGCTTTCGGGGGCAGGGCCGTAATCCATGGTCTCGAAAATCTCTTTGACTGTCATTGTTTTCGTCCTCAGCCCATCGAGTGCCTGTAACCGGCGGAATAAGCACCCGTTACGAAATGTTCTAGCTGCCGTTCGATATCGCCCAACAGCGACGACGCGCCAAAGCGAAACAGGTCCGGCTCCAGCCAACGGTCGCCCAGCTCATCCTTGATCAGCGACAGGTAAACTAGTGCGTCCTTGGCTTTGGAAATCCCGCCTGCGGGTTTATATCCGACACGATACCCGGTGCGGTCATAGTAATCGCGGATCGCCCGGATCATCACCAGCGACACGGGCAGCGTGGCGTTGACGCTTTCCTTACCGGTCGAAGTCTTGATGAAATCCGCCCCCGCCATCATGCAGACCAGCGAGGCGCGCGCCACGTTGCGTAGGCTGCCCAGTTCGCCGGTTGCAAGGATGGCTTTGACATGCGCGTCGCCACAAGCCACGCGGAACGCTTTCATCTCGTCATACAAGGCCTGCCAGTCGCCCGTCAGCACATGACGCCGAGAGATTACGATGTCGATTTCCTCGGCTCCGGCTTTGACGCTTTCTTCGATCTCGGCCACGCGCAGGTGGAACGGGGACAAGCCTGCAGGGAATCCGGTCGATACGGCGGCCACCGGAATCCCGGTGCCCTTCAGCGCATCCACAGCGGTTTCGATCATGTCGTGATAGACACAGACCGCGCCGGTGGTGATCGGTGGCATGTCCAACGTCTGAAGTGTTGCAGAAGCCACGGGTTGCCGCGCTTTGGCGCACAGGCGCCGGACACGGCCGACGGTATCGTCTCCCGATAGGGTGGTCAGGTCGATCAGGGTGATCGCCTTGAGCAGCCACGCCGCCTGGTAGTCCTTTTTCACCGAGCGCCGACCCGGCAGGGTGGCTGCGCGGCGCTCAACGGCCGAGGTGTTGACCTGTACTGCCCGCACCCAATCCAGATCAAGCTCCATTCCAGGGTTCCGGGGCTCGGTCACTTGCGGCAGATGCGCGGTGCGCACGGGGCTTTCTGAGCTCTGCGTTTCCATTTTCACATCCTTTGGGAGGTTTGTATCAAATTCGCACGGGTAAGATGCAAAGGGAAGGCCATCCGGCATTGGAAGGGTAAATTTTTTGACCAAATGGACAAAATAGGCGTTTTCTTGCGAATAATTCTCAATAGCATTGACTTAGTTGCGAGCGGTTCTCATATTCATCTTAGCAAGATACCATTTCCGGGGTCTGATATGATTCGTCGTAGTTTCCTTGCAGCGCTGGCATTCGCCGCTGTATTCCCATTCTCGGCCTGGGCCGATGCGCCGCTGAAAGTGGTGGCCACGACCGGTATGATTGCCGATGCCGCCCGTCAGGTCGGAGGTGATCAGGTCGAGGTGAAGGGCCTTATGGGCCCCGGCGTCGACCCGCATGCCTATCGTCAGACCCGCAGTGATATCGTCGCTATGACCAGGTCCGATCTGATCCTGTGGCATGGTCTGTATCTTGAGGCGCAGATGGAAGAGTTCTTCCATGACCTAGGGCGTAAACGCATGGTCGTTGCGGTAGCCGAAGGCGTTGATAAGTCAAAGCTGCACGCGCATGACAATTATGCTGACAAATACGATCCCCATCTTTGGATGAGCCCGGCCCTGTGGCGCGATGTCGTGGTCGAGGTGCAAAAAGCCCTGACACAAGCGCGCCCCGAGGCCGCGGACACCTTTGCGGCAAACGCAGAGGCCTTTCTTGCGCAGATCGCGGAACTGGAGACTTATGGCAAGCAAGTGCTTGCAGCGGTCCCGGAAAACAACCGTGTTCTGGTGACGGCACATGATGCCTTTGGGTATTTCGGTGCTGAATACGGGTACGATGTGCTTGGAATTCAGGGTATTTCAACCCAATCCGAGGCGGGACTGAACCGGATTAGCGAATTGGTCGATACGCTGGTTGACCGGCAACTGACGGCAGTTTTCGTGGAAAGCTCGGTCTCGGATCGGTCGATGCGTGCGCTGATCGAGGGCGCAGCGGCCAGGGGACATCAGGTCGAAGTCGGTGGACAGCTTTATTCGGACGCGATGGGCGAGCCCGGCACCTATGAGGGTACCTACATCGGGATGCTGGATCACAATATCACAGTAATCGCAGGCGCTCTGGGGGCTGATATTCCCAAAACTGGCATGAGCGGCAATCTGTCGGCGGGGTTTTAAGAGATGCTGGAACTGGCGGCACATCAGGGCATCCCCCTTCCGGAAAACGACATTGGAAAAAGCCCGCTGGCCATTCGTGGCCTGACCGTCTCGTACGGGCAGAAGCCGGCAGTTTTCTCGGTTGATATGACCGTGCAACCGGGTGCCATGACAGCGATCATCGGGCCAAACGGTGCTGGTAAATCGACCCTGTTGAAGGCTGCGTTGGGGATTGTGTCACCCCTGTCCGGGCAGGTGACAGTGTATGGTGATCGGCTGGACCGGCAGCGGTCCCGGATTGCATATGTACCGCAACGGGCCAGCGTGGACTGGGACTTCCCGACGCGCGTGATTGACGTGGTTCTGATGGGCTTGTCGCGCGAGCTGGGGCTGTTGGGACGGGTGCGCGCCCGGCATAAGGCGCGGGCGATGGATTGTCTGCACCGTGTAGGGATGCGTGACTTTGCCGACCGGCAGATCGGCCAGTTATCAGGCGGCCAGCAGCAGAGGGTCTTTCTGGCGCGCGCCTTGGCGCAGGCCGCCGATCTGTATCTGCTGGACGAACCTTTTGCCGGGGTTGATGCGGCAACGGAAAAGGCCATCATTTCGGTCCTGAAATCCCTGAAAGAGGCGGGCAAGACCGTGGTTGCGGTGCATCATGACCTGGCGACCGTCACCGACTATTTCGACCATGTTTTCCTGATCAACACGCGCAAAGTCGCCGAGGGGCCCGTGGCCGAGGCTTTTACGGCCAAGACATTGCAATCTGCCTATGGCGGCCGTCTGGCTACGGCGCAGATCGACCAGATCTCACGCGCGCTGGGGTGAGTCATGCATTGGGATGCTCTGACCCTTCAGCTTGGCTATAACGCCACGCTTGTCGCAATCGGCGCAAGCCTGCTGGGCATTTCCGCCGGGGTGACCGGCACATTTCTGTTCTTGCGCAAACGTGCACTGGTCAGCGATGCGATCAGCCATGCGACATTGCCGGGTGTGTGTCTGGCCTTTATGGTGCTTGTGGCCCTCGGTGGGGACGGCAGAAACCTGATCGGCCTGCTCGTCGGGTCGGCAATATCCGCTTGGATCGGCCTTTTGTGTATGAACTGGCTGACGCGGCACACGCGGCTGGCCGAGGATGCCGCGATCGGAGCGGTCCTATCTGTATTCTTTGGTTTCGGCATTGTGCTGCTGACGGTGATCCAGACCATGGGTGTGGGCCGACAGGCGGGGCTCGAAGGGTTTCTGCTGGGCTCGACCGCAGGAATGCTTTGGACAGATGCGATGATCATTGCGATCGGAGGCGCGGCAACGCTGGCGCTTGTCATGATTATCCGCCGTCCAATGACGATCGTTGCCTTTGATCCTGAATTTGCCGCAGCCAGGGGCCTGCCGGTGCATCGCATCGACCTTGCAATGATGGGTCTGGTTATGGCCGTCACAGTGGTTGGCCTGAAAGTTGTCGGGTTGATCCTGATCGTTGCGCTTTTGATCATTCCGCCGGTGACAGCCCGGTTTTGGACTGAGCGGTCCGAAAGAGTAGTGTTGCTGGCGGGTCTGATCGGGGGCGTCTCGGGTTATATCGGTGCGGCGCTGTCGGCGGCGGCTCCCAATCTGCCGACGGGTCCGCTTATTGTTCTTGTCAGTTTTGCCGTGTTTGTCCTGTCGTTGCTGTTGGCGCCGGTTCGCGGTGTTCTGGCGGCGGTGTTGCGGCACCTGCAATTCCAGCGTCGGGTTCATATCCGGCAGGGCTTGCTCGCGTTGGCACAAGGGCAGAAAATCTATGAGCCGCTGACCCTGCGTTTGTTGCGCCGGGCCGGGTTGGCACGCCCCGACGGCGTGGCAACCGAGGCTGGCAAGGCCCGCGCCGCCAAAGCCCTGCGCGACGAAAAGCGGTGGGAGGTCGTTCGCATGGACCAGGCCCACGAAGCAACGGCGGCGCTTTATGACGGGCTGCGCGATATCGAAACCGTGCTGACCCGCGACCAGATTACCGAGATCGACCGCCAGATCGGCGGCCCGCAGGGGATAGCACCATGAGCGGCGAAGAATTCGTTCCCCTGTCACTGACACCGCTGCTGATCGGGACATTTGCCGCTATCGCCTGCGCCCTTCCGGGGAACTTTCTGGTTCTGCGCAAACAGGCGCTGATCGGGGATGCCATCAGCCATGTAGTGTTGCCGGGCATCGTGGTGGCCTTTCTGCTGACCGGCGCGATCTCGACCTGGCCGATGATGCTGGGCGCGGCGGGTGCTGCCGTGGTTGCCGTTGTGATGATCGAGGCGATCCGCAGGTTGGGTCAGATCGAACCCGGCGCGGCAATGGGCGTGGTCTTTACTACCCTGTTTGCGGCGGGTGTTCTTTTGTTGGAGCAGACGGACACCTCGACCGTGCATCTGGATGTGGAACACGCGCTGTATGGCAATCTCGAAAGTCTGATCTGGCTGGACGCAACGGGATGGGTCTCGCTGTGGAACCCGGCAGCGCTTGCAGGGTTGCCCCCGGAATTGCCGCGTATCGCGCTGACACTTGCAGGGGTTTCCCTGTTTACCTGGATATTCTGGCGACCATTGAAGATTTCGACCTTTGACGAGGGTTTTGCCAGCACGATTGGTATTCGGACCGGTCCTTTGGGGTTTGCGCTGGTGATCACAGCGGCGATAGCTGCCGTCGCATCCTTCGACGCGGTTGGCTCGATCATCGTGATTGCCATGTTCATCTGCCCCCCGGCTGCGGCGCGGTTGATGACCAACCGATTGGAATCTCAAATCGCATGGAGCGTTGTATTTGCCGTGGTTTCGGCGGTGATGGGCTATGTTCTGGCGGGTTATGGCCCATTATGGCTGGGTGCCCGCGATGCCGTGAGTGCCGCCGGAATGATCGCAACGGTATCTGGTGTGATTCTGGCGCTTGCGGCTGTTTTCGGCCCCTGCCGGACCCGCGCGGGTGCTCCAGGCACTGTTTGATCCGGCATATTCCTGCTGTTGGCTGATGCCGTATTTCGGCTGAACTTTGCCAACGCGAACAGCACGGCCAGAGTTAATGAGCCTTAATCTGCAGATCGTGCTAAGGTTGTTGTATTGTTAAGCAACTGACCACCACTCACCCCGGCTTGTTCGGGCAATCGTGATCAAGGTCGTCGCCTTGCAGGCCGACATGGCGCGATTGTCCGAACGCCCCCTTCTTGCACTAAATCTGAATACCATAGCGGTGGCAGAATCGTGTGCGCATGTGCTAGGTCTAGGGGTATGGAGCAGGCAAACCCCAATATCAGCGAGTTTCGACCGGTAATTCGGCAGTTGGACGATGCTGCAATCAACCGGATCGCAGCCGGCGAAGTGGTCGAGCGACCGGCCTCTGCGGTCAAGGAATTGATCGAGAACGCCATTGATGCAGGTGCCACGCGGGTTGCGATAGAGATCGCCGATGGGGGCAAGACGCTGATTCGCGTCACCGATGACGGCTGTGGTATTGCGGCGGCGGATTTGCCGTTGGCTTTGTCCCGCCACGCAACCTCGAAAATCGACGGGTCGGATCTGCTGAACATTCATACTTTCGGCTTTCGCGGTGAGGCGTTGCCGTCGCTGGGCGCGGTCGGGCGTTTGACCATAACCAGTCGTGTTCCGGGGGCGGATGCGGCGCAGATTCAGGTCGCTGGTGGCACAATGTCCGCGGTGAAACCCGCGGCTCTGCGCGCGGGTACCGTGGTCGAGTTGCGCGATCTGTTCTTTGCCACGCCTGCGCGTCTGAAATTCATGCGTACCGACCGCGCCGAGACGCAGGCCATCGCCGATACGGTCAAACGTCTGGCCATGGCCGAGCCCTCGGTCACCTTTACCCTGCGCGATGTCTCGGGCGGCGGCGAGGGGCGCGTGACCTTCCGGGCTGACCGCGAGAATGGTGATCTGTTTAACGCGTTGCATGCCCGACTGGCCCGCGTGATCGGGCGCGAGTTTGCCGAGAACGCGTTGCAAATTGACGCCACGCGTGAGGGTATCCGGTTGTATGGCTATGCCGCTCTGCCGACCTATTCTCGGGGCGCAGCGGTGGCGCAGTACCTGTTCGTCAATGGACGGCCTGTGCGTGACAAGATGCTGACCGGTGCATTGCGGGCGGCCTATTTCGACTTTCTCAGCCGTGATCGGCATCCGGCGGCGGCTCTGTTCATCGACTGTGATCCGACGCTGGTGGATGTGAACGTGCACCCCGCGAAATCCGAGGTCCGGTTCCGCGATCCCGGCGTCGCACGCGGGCTGATCGTCTCGGCCCTGCGGCACGCACTGGCCGAAGCGGGGCACCGGGCGTCCTCGACCGTCGCAAACGCGACGCTTGGCGCGATGCGACCCGAGCCGTCTCACTCCACCCCGGTGCGGGTGTATCAGATGGATCGCCCCTCACCCGCCGCGCGCCAGATGGCTTATCAGGCGCCGGGCTTTGCTGAACTGACCCGCGATTACAGCGGCAGCGTGGTCGAGCCGGTCGCGGAATCTGTTTCCGAGACGCCGGTAGAAGCCCTGCCTTTGGGGGCTGCACGCGGGCAGGTGCATGAAAACTACATTATCGCCCAGACCGCTGATGGTATGGTGATTGTCGATCAGCACGCCGCGCATGAGCGGTTGGTCTATGAAAAGCTGAAAGCCCAGATGGCGGCGAACCGCGTGGCGGCGCAGGCGCTGCTGATCCCCGAGATCGTAGAGTTGTCTGAAAGCGACTGCGCGCGACTTTTGGCGGTGGCGGATGACCTTTCTCGCTTTGGCCTGACGCTCGAGCCCTTCGGCGGCGGTGCGGTTGCCGTTCGTGAAACCCCGGCCATTCTGGGTGAGGTCAACGCCCGCGCAATGATTCTGGATATTCTGGATGAGCTGTCCGATCAGGGGGAAAGCCAGATGGTGCAGGCGCGGATTGAGGCGATCCTCAGCCGTGTCGCCTGTCACGGTTCGATCCGCTCGGGCCGCCGAATGCGGGCCGAAGAGATGAACGCCCTGCTGCGCGAGATGGAGGCGACACCCCATTCCGGCCAGTGCAACCATGGGCGGCCAACTTATGTGGAACTGAAACTGGCCGATATCGAACGATTGTTCGGACGCAGTTGATCCCGCGCGGTGCGCGGGCTATGAAGAATAAAACAAGAACACCCGAGGCAACATGATCGAGATTGCAGGAACCCAATTTGCATTGAACGACCCCGTGATCTTGGTCGTTGGCGGGGTGGTGGCATTGATCCTGTTGCTGCTGTTTCTGTCTTTGCGAGCGGCCAACCGGTCAGCCAGGATGGCCGAGCCACTGTCACGGCAAATGGCGCATCTGAGTCAGCATGTTCAGCAGTTGGGACAAGGACAAGAGCAGCTGCGCGGTGGTCTGCAGCATGTCTCGGACACGCAGGCCAATGCGCAGCTGCAGGTGATCCAGACGGTTGAATCCCGCCTGTCTTCGGTGCAGCAGCAGATGAACGATCGGCTGGCAGATAACGCGATGAAATCCGCACGTGCGCTGGCCGAGATGCAGGAGCGGATGAAGGAATCGCTGCACGGCTCGTCGAAACAGACGGCGACGTCACTGACCCAGTTGCAGGAGCGTCTGGCGGCCATCGACAAGGCGCAGGATAACATCACCAAACTGTCGGGCGATGTGCTGTCGCTTCAGGATATTCTGTCGAACAAACAGACGCGCGGTGCGTTCGGAGAGATTCAGTTGAACGATATCGTCTCCAAGGCGTTGCCCTCGGACAGTTTCAAGCTGCAGGCGACCTTGTCGAACGGGCGTCGGGCGGATTGCCTGATCCACCTGCCCAACCCACCCGGCCCCATTGTGATCGACAGCAAATTCCCGTTGGAAGCGTATGAGGCGCTGATCGGGTCGACCAATGATACGGAGCTGAAAGCGGCGGTGCAGATGTTCCGAACAACTGTGCGCAAGCATATCAACGACATCTCCGAGAAATACATCCTGGACGGGGAAACCGCCGATGGCGCGTTGATGTTCCTACCTTCCGAAGCGGTTTATGCCGAGTTGCACGCCAAGTTTCCCGAATTGGTGCAGGAGAGCTTTACCAAACGCGTTTGGATCGTCTCGCCCACCACCTGCATGGCAACGCTGAACACGATGCGCGCGATCCTGAAGGACGCAAGGATGCGGGAACAGGCGGGTGCTATCCGCAAAGAGCTGGGTCTGCTGCACAAGGATGTAGATCGCCTGGGCGATCGGGTTTCCAATCTGGACCGTCATTTCGGGCAGGCGGCCAAGGATATCTCGGAAATCAAGATCAGCGCTGAAAAAGCAGGGCGCCGGGCGCAGCGACTGGACAATTTCGATTTCGAAGAGATCGCACCTGACGACACGCCGGGCGTTGTACCGCTGGCGCGGCACGAAATCTGACAAGCCGTTCGATGCGACATTGGCCGGAATTGGCCAGCGCACCGCGTCAGGTCCCAGAGATCAGATACGCAGGAAGGGCTGGAACAAGCGGGGCATGAGCTTGGTGAATTTCAGCGGCGCGTCGGTAACGGCCAGACAGATGCAATCTGCGGTAATGTCTGCAGTCGGGGTGTGATGCAGATCTTCATCGGCAATCTCGACATCGCCGCGTGCAAAGTGATCAACTTCATCCGAAAACGCACCCTGCAGAACCATGGTCAATTCCATACCGTTATGGCTGTGATCCGGAACTGCGGTTCCGGCTGGAATGAACAGCAGACGTGCCGAAGCGTCGCCGCTCGTCGGCAATATAGCTTGTCTGACGCCCATTCCGATGGGCCGCCATCGGATGTCATTGACGGTGCCTCCGACGTAGTCCTGCAGGGGGGCAGGTAGCACGGCGCAGCCCTTGTTCACGGGCTTGGGGGTCGGTGCGCCTTGGGCGATCAGCGCCATCGTCGCAGCCAGCGCGCTGTCGTTCATTTGGGCAGGATAGGGCAGCGCGTCCAGTATCTGTCCGCCAACCGCATCAAAGCTTTCAGCCTGCGCGCGGCAATGGTCACACAGCGACAGATGGGTCGCGACCATCAGATCGAACGCTTCGGGCAGGCTGCCGGCGGCATATGCCATCAGCAGATCTTCCGTCAGGTGATGCTTAATCTGTTTGCTCATCGTCTCTGTCTCAGTTCATTGCGTGGCGCAGGCGATCCAGCGCCAGCCTAATTCTTGATTTGATCGTTCCCAGAGGCAATCCAGTCTGAGACGCAATTTCCCGGTGACTCAGGTCTCCGAAATAGGCCTTTTCGATCAAGTCTCTTTGCGCGTCAGGCAACGCCTTCAAGGCAGTGCGCAGCTGCGCGGTTTCTTGTTGCAAGACGATCACGTCGTCCTGATCAGGTTCGGACTCGGGGCCCCAGCCCAGTTCTTCCGGTTCGGGGCGCCGTTGCTTGCGCAGGGCGTCGATGCGTTTGTTCCGTGCGATGGTGAACACCCATGTGGCCACCGTTGCCCGGGTCGGATCGAACAGATGGGCCTTGTGCCACAAGGTCGCCATCACCTCTTGCGCACATTCCTCGGACATGGTCGCGTCCGAGCCCGACTTCATCAGGAACGCCTTGATCCGCGGCGCAAAATGCTGGAACAGCTCGGCAAAAGCCGCCTGATCCTGCGCATCCCGAATGCGCCTGACATGGTCCACCCACTCAATCCTGGTGTCGCAACTGCTTTGTGTTCCGTTCACCTGTCTACCCTTGATGCGTTTTCTTGTGCGCCAAGGCTTGAGGACGGCGGGTGTAGCCGCCGGCTCGTCCAAGGTCACGGTGTCTATCTCGGTAAACATAACCACAATACGGTTGGTGTCCCAAGCCGGATCACTCTGAAGCGATATTTTTGATCCAATCCTGGCTGGATGCCGTATTCTAAGTAACAGAAACCTTCAGAAAACCACGCCCCTCCGGGCGGTTACAAGCGGGTCGGACCATATCGAATGACACAGACCGTTGATCATGTTGCGGGCCATACCTTTCACGGGCGCAAGGGGGCGATCGAAAACGCCTTCCGCTATTCGGTCGACTACATTCTTCTGAACCCTGAACGCGATCTGACCACTCCGGCGCTATTTTCGGTGAACCGGGCCAATCTTGCCAACTGGCGGTCGCAGGATCACGGGGGTGAGCCGGGCCAGGGCGACGGTGCCGCCTGGCTGCGCGCGCGGTTTGATCAGTTGCAGGTGGCGCAACCGGCGCGCCTGATGTTGCTGACGCATCCTCGGGTTCTGGGGCATGTGTTCAACCCGGTCAGCTTCTGGTTCTGTTTCGATGGGCAGGGTGCGCTCAATGCGGTTGTGGCCGAGGTGACCAATACCTATGGCACGCGCCACAGCTATCTGTGCCACAATCCCGGCTTTTCACCCATCAAGGCAACCGACAGGATGGTGGCTGACAAACTGCTGCATGTCTCGCCCTTCCAGAAGATCGAGGGCAGCTATACCTTCCGTTTCGACTATCGCCCCGAACGTGTTGGCGTTTGGATCGAGTATACCCGCCCCGAGGGCGGATTGATCGCCACCCTGACCGGGACACGCCGTCCGCTGACCAACCGGGTGATCCTTTGGTCGCTGCTGCGCCGCCCATTTGGTGCGCGGCGGACCTTTGCGCTGATCATCTGGCAAGCACTTAAACTTTGGGTGAAAAAAGCCACCTTTCGCCCGTTCAGAACCGCACCGGTGCCGGATCAGCCGGTTTCGCGTGTGCGCCTGCGCTAACGCGTTTGTTCAAGATCAAAGACTCGGGCTCTGCCTAGTGGTTGTTTCATTCGAAAGCCGCGAACACAGGAGTCGGGTCATGTTGGAAATTTCAGCAAGAAAAGTTGCTCAGGTTGCGCTGATGGGGCGCGAGCTGAATCGGGCCGAGGGCGAGTTGCGCGCGTTCATTGATCACATGAGCGAGGACGAACAGGCCGAACTGGTGGCTATCATGTGGATCGGACGTGAAAGCTTCTTCGCCGAGGATCTGGTCGAAGCCATCGCCACCGCAAGGGCCGAAGCCTCAACCCCCTGTGCTGATTACCTGATCGGAACGCCGCACATGTCAGATCATCTGGAAAATGGTCTGGATGCGCTAGGGGTATCGGCCGAGGACGTGGAAAATGATCTGATGTAGGCACCAGTTTTATTGCCGTCACGCCACCTGATTGGCGTGACTGTCATCTCAGTTGGAATGGTCAATGATCGCGAGGTGCTGCGCCAGCCGGTCGATTTCAGCCATCCAGCCCTGCACCAGTTTCGGATCATTGGGGGCCGCATGAACGCCTGCCGGAATAGCGCGGTTCAAGACGGCTTCGACAGCCAGTGAAACGGGGACCGAGACCAGCCGCGCCATTGCCGTGCCGCGGTCGTCACCCCAGGCATCCATCACATAGGTTTTGTGCCAGACCGGAACGCCGTCTTTTTCCGCCTTCAGGCCCACACACAGAACCACACGGTCTGGCTCGCCCTCGTCATAGGCGTTGTCGGCCCAGAACTGGTCCGACATCTCCTTCAGGCGTGCATCGCCTTCGGGGCCGGACAGGGTTTCGATTTCGGCAAACACACCCGACCACGCATCGGCCCAGCCATTCAGACGCAGCGTACCGCGGACGAATTCCTTGACCGGCCAGTGATCCTCGAAATGGTACTGCGCCATGAACGGGATCGAGTCGCGGTTCGGATAGACCTCAAAGCTTTCGGGTGTGGGCAGGGGTGCGATATAGCTGGTAATCGCATCCCATGGGCGCGCCACGTCCAGCGGAGCATAATTGCGAATTGATTTCGATGGTGAACGCAACGCCTTGAGCACACCCAGCGGTGACCAGCTGAACTTGTACCGGAACGGGTTCGGATGCTTGGGGATGCCACCGCAATAAGAGATGAAACTCAGGTGGTTCTGCGGGTCGAACGCGTCCGAAGCGCGATAGTCGTCGATCAGTGCATGAGCCATCAGGTGATCGATGCCCGGGTCCAGCCCGACCTCGTTGACCAGCGCCACCCCGGCTTCGCGGGCCGCCTCGTCCAACGCGCGCATCTCGGGGGCGATATAGGAGGATGAGACGAAATTCGCCTGTTTCGCGATTGCAAGCTCGGCCAAGGGCACGTGCCAGTCGCCGGGCAACATCGAAACGATGACATCGCCCTGTTCCAGCACCGCCGCCAAGGCGTCGATGTCAAAAACGCGGATATCGCTGGTCAGGTCACCAACTTCGGCCTTGGCCTTTTCGATTGTCCGGTTCCAGACCGTGACCTTGTGCCCGCCTTCGATCAGGCGGCGTAAGCCGGGAATGGCCGACAGGCCGGTGCCACACCAGTGAATCGTCATGTGAAAACTCCTTTACGGCTGTTCAGCCAAACCTCAGTTTTGCAATCACGATCGCGCTGACAAGCAGGATCGAGATCACATTACCCAATATCAGCGGCCATGCCGCAATCATCACTCCGTAAATCAGCCACAGGCTCAGCGTGGCCAGAATCAACAGGTTCGCCGGCATAGACAGATCCTTGGTCTCGCGGGAGCGCCAGGTCTTTAGGGTTTGAGGAAGCCAACATACAGTGCCCAGCACCGCAGCCGCGCCTCCGATCAGGTGTTCCATGCGTGGCTACTCCTAGACATGGTTGTCGAACGTATCGCGGGCCCGGCCCCAGACGCCGCTGTTCAAGTCGGTCAGGGTCAGCAGAGAAGGCAGAAGCTGTGCTGCATAATCTTCCGAGCTTTCGACCGGTAGCATCGACGGCAGATTGTCGATTGCAACTACATCAAGAACCGGATTGGTCGCCACGCGCAGGGCAGGTGCGTCCCAAGTGGTTGCTCGGTCATAAACCGGAACGGGGTTATAATCGCTGTCGGGGTCACAGGCGACATCGCCGATGGCGGTCAGCTTGCGGTCAGCGGCCAGTGCCTCATGCGGGACAAAAACCGGCGTGCCTGGGCGCGCGAAGATACAGTTCAGGAACAGGTCGTGGTCGAGGATTTCAGGGAACGGCCCGCCGCTGGCGGTTTCGGCCATGTCCCACTTGGTGACACTGACACCCATCGCCGTGCAAAGGTCGCTGGCGCCGGTACCCACGCGGCCAAGAGCACCGATGACGATGGCCCTTGGTCTATTGGCCTCGATGGCATCTAGTTCAGCCAGAAGCTCGGAATTCAACGCGTCCTTGCTGGGATAGACACCAACCGGAGAGCATTCCGCGCCCCGCTGCTGCGCGGCCCAAGTCTTGAGTGTCACCGCCGCCCCGGCATAGCCGGCCCAATAGCCAAAGGCGGCGACCCGGCGGCCGTTTTCCTCGACAAGATATTCCAGATCATACAGCGTTCCGCCCCCGGCCTTGAACCGTTCTAGCAGAGCCCGGCCGGAATGCTGACCCTTATAGGCATGGCCGAACATGATGTGGCGGTGGGGCAGGGGCGTGCCATCCTCGGGCAGTTCCTTGAGGCCAAAGATGATCGCGTCCTTGGGTGCATCTGGCCAGGAGTTCTCGGGCGCGATCTCGCAGCCAGCAGCCTTGTAACCGTCGATGGGGATGGCGCGAACATGGCTTTCCTCGACCGTTACGCGGATGCCAGCAGCGATCAGCGCCAAAGCGCCTTCAGGGGTCAGCCCGACCCGTTCTTCGTTCGGGCGCTGTTCGGCCCGGACCCATAGATGCGTCATATTTTGTCCCCTTTATCAGAGCATTCCGGCGGCACGTACGGCTTTCAGCGAAGCGCGCGCCTCTGCCGCCTCACGAAAGGCGACGATCTTGGGATAGGTTGCAACGTCGACGCCGTCGCCTTCCAACCAACTGCAAACCACATACAAATAGGCATCGGCCAGCGAGAACGCCTCGCCCAGCACAAACGATCCACGCAGACCGTTCGAACAGATATAGTCGCAGGACGCTGCCATGGTCTGCGCGACTTTTGCCGTCATATCCTTCCAGCTGGATTTCTTGTCGGCCCACCGCGCGCCGCGCAGCTTATGGGCGTGGTTCACATGCATGGTCGAGGCAAGATAATACATCACCTCGCGCATCCGGGCGGCCATGATCGGGTCCGCAGGCACCAGCCCGGCCTTCGGAGCCATTGCTGCGATGAACTCCAAAAGTGCCCCGGTTTCGGTCAAAATCCCACCGTCTACCACCAGCGCCGGAACCCGGCCTTTTGGGTTGATCTGCTTGTAGGCGGATTTGGTTTGCTCACCACTGGCAAAGTCCAGTTGGATCGCCTCATAGTCCAGCCCGGCCTCTTCCAGTGCAATCGCAACGGCGACCGAAATCGTGCGAGGGGCATAGTAAAGTTGCATCACAAAGCCTCTGGTTTGGGGTTACAGGTGGGTCTGTGCAAACTGCCGGTCTGGTGCTTCCAGATGCGGAACGGCATTGAACAGAACCGGGCTGAGTTGTGTACCTATCGGGTATAAACGGTGCATTGACGTGTTCATGATGGCAAGAGCCACCCGCGCCATGGCCGGGATATCCAGCCCCATCGCCTGCCGGACAACCATCGAAATCAACCCGCCCGAGGTCACAACGATGGCAGGGCCGCCTTCGGTTCCGATATCGGTCAGCGCGTCGCGCACCCGGGTTTCGAATTCCTCGAAGGTTTCCGGTGTGTTTTTGATGGCGCCATCGGCCCAGGCGGCAAAGGTGCGGGGCAGATGCTCGACAAAACCTTCGCGATCAGTGGGCACTTTCACTCCGTGCTGTTCCTCGAACAGCTGCGCGATGGTGAAATACTCGATCTCGTTCAGCCGCGGATCGCGGATCGGATCAGTCAGCCCCATGCTGGCGGTGGTCTCGGCGTGGCGGATCAGGGTGCCGCAATAGACCCGGGGAAAATGGCTGCGTGTGTCCTGGAGATGCGCCCCCAGCCAGCGGGCCTGCTGATGTCCCAGATCGCTGAGCTTGTCATAGTTCTTTTCGTCGCGCGCGGTGGTATTGGCCTGCCCGTGACGCACCAGTGTGATATGTGACATGTCGGTCCCTCTTGCGTGGCAAGTCTTAGGACAGGTCTAGGTCCGGGGCCAGAGCCGTTCGTTGCGGTTTGGAAATTATTCTCGCTCACCCCCGAATCTGGCCGGGCGGTATTGTTGTTGACTCGCAAGACCGTCCACAGGAACCTTGGTGATATCAGACTGTCCTGCAAATTCATCGTTGCAAGCTATTCGATGACCTCGGAAAACTGGCTTGGGAAAGGATTTATTTATGACGGATATTAGGCGCACGCCTTTGCATGGTTTGCATGTTGAGTTGGGTGGGAAGTTGGTTGATTTTGCGGGCTG
>NZ_JBXWND010000015.1:0-66723 GCF_059610185.1 Ruegeria sp. YTSA108
GAGATCAGACATGTTCACCGCTCGTTTTTGAACCGTGAATCACGCCGCAAAACGGAAATCAATGGGTCCTGACCCTAAGCCGACATTAGCGCCCCCCTCCGACTGGGCAATGTGCTCAGAAAAAGCACGCGCCCAACAAAGGCGATCCGACCAATCCTTGAAGCCACAGCATTGATCCCCATCTTAACCCGCGACCGTGCGCCCTCTGGTACTTTCTGCACAAGCAGCGTAAAAAGGGTGCTGCGCGAAATATTTGGAGCCTCGCATCGATGAAAGAACATCGTGGCCGTCTGACCAAGGACGGTATCCGTATCTATGAACAGGGTGACTTTGCCGGCATGCAGGCGGCAGGGGCTTTGGCTGCGCGGATATTGGATGATATTGCCGATCATGTGTTCGTCGGCCAGACCACTGGCGCGATTGACGGGCTCATAACGCAGATGGTCGAGGATGCAGGCGCAACTTCGGCCACGATTGGATATAAGGGCTATCAGCATGCCAGCTGTATCAGCGTCAATCATGTGGTCTGCCACGGCATTCCCGGCGACAAAAAGCTGAAGGATGGCGATATCCTGAATATCGACGTGACCGTTATTGTCGACGGCTGGTTCGGGGATACCTCGCGCATGTATGTAGCGGGAAAGCTGCCGCGCAAAGCCGAACGGTTGATCCAGATCACTCATGATGCCCTGTTCAAGGGCATCGAGATGGTCAAACCCGGCAACACGTTCGGCGATATCGGCCACGCGATTCAATCATTTGTCGAGGCACACCGGATGAGCGTAGTCCGCGATTTTTGCGGCCACGGGCTGGGCCGGGTCTTCCATGCACCGCCAAACGTTCTGCACTATGGCCGTCCGGGCACTGGTGCGGTTCTGGAAGAGGGCATGTTCTTTACCATCGAACCGATGGTCAATCTGGGCCGCCCCGAGACCAAGACGCTGGCCGATGACTGGACCGCCGTGACGCGCGACAAATCACTGTCGGCACAGTTTGAACACTCGGTCGGTGTAACGGCAGATGGGGTCGAGATCTTTACCCTGTCGCCAGGCGGTAAGTACCACCCGACTTATTCTTCCTGATCCGCGGCCTGATCCCGTAACAGCTTTAGCAGCAAGGTTTCCGGCCCCCATGGCGTGACCGCATCATGGATGAAGACCGGCGCGCGCAGAGGCGTGCGCTGGGGATCGGTTGCGGTGTCAGCCTCTTGCGGAAGTGACCAATTCGAAGGGGTCAGTGCACGGTCCATACCTCGCAGGGTAACATGACCCGGTCAAATCCCCAAAAGCGCCGGAACCTGCGCCATGTTAGAGAAGACTTCGCCCCCCGCAGCGGCCAGTTTTTTATCGCCTCCATGCGGCGCATAGGCCAAACAGCGCATATGTGCCCTGCTGGCTGCGGTCACACCGCTGAGGCTGTCCTCGATCACCACGGGGTTTACGGCGTTGAAACGCTCAGCCGCTGTCAGAAACAATGTCGGGTCCGGCTTGGCCGTTCCCAGGACATGGGCCGAAAAGGCGAAATCGCAAAACCGCTCCCACAACCCGTTCTGACCCAAAGTGATCTGCATCTTGTCCGGGCTGCCGTTCGAGGCGACACAGAAGGGCAGCCCGTTTGCCTCGAGAACCGCCAGCAGGTCCGCCACGCCGGGCATCAGCTGCACGCCAAGTCGGAGCCGGTCATAGGTTTCCGCATAGACCTCATCAACCCAGCCTGTGGGCAGCTCCGCGCCCAGCGCCCTTGCCTTGTCCCGCACCCCGGTCATGGTGCCCCCAACGAACAGCTTCATACTGTCTTCGATTGTCAGGTTCAGGCCATAACGGGCAAGATTGTCGACCAGTACCTGATTGGACAGCGGCTCACTGTCGACCAGGACTCCGTCGCAATCAAAGATCACCAGATCATGCATCCGGATCGCCATTCCACATCAGGGTGATATGCGTGTCGCCATATTTGCGGCTGTTATGCAACACGAACCCCTCGGGCGGCTGCATGGGCGCGTTTTCCTCCCAGACGACAAGGGCGCCTTGTGCGAACCAGCCGTCAGACAGAGCCGCAATCGCCTTTTGCCCAAGGGATTTGCCATAGGGCGGGTCCAGGAAGATCAGGTCATAAGGCGCTGCAGGATTGGCCCCCAGCCGCGTTGCGTCGCGACGGATCAGCTCGGTACAGTCAGAGCTGCGGGTCAGGTCGATATTCTTGCGGATCAGACCCTGTGACACGCGGCCATCATCGACAAAGCTCACATGTGCCGCACCGCGCGACAAGGCCTCAAGCCCCAGCGCACCGGTGCCTGCGAACAGGTCCAACACGCGCAGCCCGTCAAAATCAATCTGATGGGCCAGTACGTTGAACAGGCTTTCGCGTACCCGGTCTGTGGTCGGGCGCAGATGCGCGCCGGCGTCCCCCTTGCCGACCGAGGCCAAAGCCCGACCTCGGAAGGCTCCGGCGATGATTCTCACGCTCTGAGCAGCGGTTTCAGGTCCGCATCCGGGTCGGCTACAATAGCAGGATCAGCTGTTTTTCCGCTTTCAATCAGACGCTTACCAACCATATAGGCACGCGGATCGTTCATCGCGTCGACAGCGATCAGCTGATCGCCCTTATAGTACCAGAAGGACACGGTCTGCCCGTCACCATTGCGGGTCACCACCCGGTCATACCCGGTGTTCAGGCCCGCGATCTGCAGTTTGACGTCATACTGATCCGACCAGAACCACGGGGTCGCAGTATAATCCTTTGCCGCGCCCAACATGTTCTGGGCAACAATCTCGGCCTGATCAATCGCGTTTGGCACGCTTTCCAGACGGATACGCCCGCCAGCATGCGGGAATGAGGCGCAATCGCCCGCCGCCCAGATCGACGGATCAGAGGTGCGCCCATGCGCATCGGTCTTGATGCCATTGTCCAGCTCAAGCCCGGCCATCTCGGCCAGTTGGGTTGCAGGAGCGATGCCAACGCCGACAACAACGAAATCGACCGCCAGTTCTGTTCCATCGGTCAGCACCGCGCCAGTGACCTTGCCGTTTTCACCCAGCAGTCGGTCCAACCCGACACCTTCGCGGATATCGGCGCCATATTCGGAATGCAGTGCTCGGAAATAGTCACTGGTTTCGGGGGCGGCGACCCGTTGCAAAATGCGGTCGGCCATTTCGACCAGGGTCACCTTGACCCCGCGCTTGGCGCAAACGGCTGCGGCCTCAAGCCCGATGTATCCCCCACCCACGATCAAAGCGCGCGCACCTTCAGAGACGAAGGGTTCCATTTCGTCCACATGGGCCAGATCACGCACCACATGCACCCCGTCCAAATCGCCGCCAATAGCGGCTGGAAGGCGGCGCGGATCCGATCCGGTGGTCAGGGCCAGCTCGTCGTAAGCAACAACCTGATCACCCAGCGTCACGGTCTTGGCCTGAGGGTCGATTCCGGTCACGCGCTGACCAAGGCGCAGGGTGATATTGTTATCGGTATAGAAGTTTTCGGGGCGCAGGAACAGGCGCTCTAGCCCCATCTCACCCAGAAGATAGGCCTTAGACAAAGGCGGTCTCTGATAGGGCAAATGCGGCTCTGCGCCGATCAGAGTAATCTCGCCGTCGAACCCATCTTTGCGCAGCCGGGCGACAAGCGAAGCACCTGCCTGGCCGGCGCCAATCACGACAATATGGCTCATATTCCCCTCACCCTGTCGAATTCCCGTGGTCACTTTTGTTGGCTCACCTATATTGCGGCTAGGCCCGACTCTGCAAATCCAAATGACAGGAGCGAAAAAATGATTTCAACAGGTGACACTCTGCCCGACGCCACATTGACCCAAATGGGGGCAAATGGCCCTGAAGAGGTCCGCGTTTCGGACAAGACCAAAGGGCGCAAGGTTGTCATTTTCGCCGTGCCCGGCGCCTATACCGGCACGTGCACAACGGCGCATGTTCCAAGCTTTATGCGTACCAAAGACCAGTTCGATGCAAAAGGCGTGGAAGAAATCATCTGCATCTCGGTCAACGACCCCTTTGTCATGAGCGCCTGGGGCGAGTCCACAGGCGCAACTGCGACTGGCCTAACCATGTTGGCCGATGCGGCGTCTGAATTCACCAAAGCCATCGGGATGGATTTCGACGCCCCGCCCGTTGGTCTGATCGGCAGGTCCAAGCGCTATGCGATGCTGGTCGAAGACGGCAAAGTGGTCGCCATGAACCTGGAGGAAAATCCCGGCGTCTGCGAGATTTCCGCAGGTGAAGGGCTGTTAGAGGTTATCTGACCTGATCTGGCCCCAGTGCTGCTGGGGCCATTTTCGCAATTTAACTTGCGGCACTCTCATGATGGGCGAATACTTGGTACATATTCATCAGGGAGTTTGTTTATGAACCTAAGGACATTTACCTTTCTTTTAGGTCTGACCGGCGCACTTGGCGCTTGTGGACCGGCCCCTACCCCGCAGCAACAGGCCGCACGACAGCATGAGATCGCCTGCCTGAGCGGCACAGTGGGTGGTGCCTTGCTGGGCGGTGTCATCGGCAATCAGTTTGGCGGCGGTTCCGGGAAAACCATCCTGACGGCAGCGGGTGCTGCGGTCGGCGGCGTTGAAGGTCAGAGGTTCGCATGTTGAGAGGGATGAAGATGAAAACCGCAATCGTCCTGTCGATGTTGTCCCTGGCGGGTGCCGCAACGGCCGAAACCGTGGCAGAGCTGCATGAGAATGAGCTTAAGGCCATCGACACCAATAATGACGGCTTCCTGTCGAAAGATGAGTTCGACGCCTTTTCCGACTATGCGTTCCAGACGATGGATGAGGACAAGAACGGCACATTGGGCCTGGATGAAGCCAAGCCGTTTCTGGATATAAAGCAATTCCAAAAGGTTGACCGGGACCGGGATAGTAATATTTCAAGAACGGAATACGATCAGCATATGACCGAAGATTTTATTTCTGCCGATCAGAACAGCAACGGTCAACTGGATTAGGCTCTGCGGCCCTGGACCAGACAGGAGTATGCAATGACCAAATGGAGCGCTCTTTTTGCGTTGGGGTTGCTTGCGGCATGTGATGTGCCGCAGGCCCCTATTGTGACCGGCCCTGATGGCCAACCGAGGATAGAGATCAGTACCAATGGCCTGACCTGCTATGACCGGCGTTGTCTCGACATCAACCCCGCAGCACGGTCCGTGCGCATGATCGGCAACAGAACTACCCGGATACCTGCCGAAATCGACGTTAGTGACAACCTGGTCACCCCAGCCGAGTTCAGGCGGCTGGGTCAGGTTGCCAGCCTTGCCGGTGGTGTCGGATCACGCGGTGACAGCGGCTAGACCAGGCTGTCCATCTTGCGGGCCAGTTTGGCGTCCAGCGCCGAAAGCCCGCCGACATCATGGGTGGACAGCGTCACCTCGACCGAGCGGTAGACATTGAACCATTCGGGATGATGGTTCCATTTCTCGGCAAACATGGACACTTGGGTCATCCAGCCAAAGGCGTGGACGAAATCTTCGAAGGTAAAGGTCTTGGTGATCGCATCCCGGTCCTTGACCATGGTCCAGCCGCTTTTGAACAGCGGGTCCAGCAAGGGGCCACGGGTCTCGGTCGACAGAAGTTCAGTCATTGGTATTCCTCCGGGTTCGACTTTCTGAACGGGCCATAATCAGTCAGAATCTCGATTTCTTCTCCCACTGCTTGGGCCTCGGCGTCCAGATATTTTTTGATCGCATCGGCAAAGCTGGGGTCATTGACCCAGTGCAGGCTGTGCGTGCGCGTGGGAAGATAGCCGCGCGCCAGCTTGTGTTCGCCCTGCGCCCCAGCCTCGACCCGAGCCAGGCCTTGGGCAATGGCAAAGTCGATTGCCCTATAATAGCACAGTTCGAAATGCAGGCAGGCATGATGTTCGACGCAGCCCCAGTAACGGCCATAAAGCGTCTCGCGCCCGATAAAGTTCAGCGCCCCCGCAATCGGATACCCGCCGCGCTCGGCCAGAACCAATGCCATGTCATCCGCCATGGTTTCCTGAGCGATATCAAAGAATTGCCGCGTCAGATAGGGCACGCCCCATTTCCGAGCGCCGGTATCCTGATAGAACTCCCAGAACGCGTCCCAATGTTCAGGGCGCAGGTCATCACCCGTCAACGCGCGGATTTCGCCGCCAAAGGCGCAGGCCTGCGCGCGTTCCTTGCGAATGTTCTTGCGTTTGCGCGAGGATAAAGCGGCCAGAAATCCATCGAAATTCGCATACCCGTCGTTCAGCCAGTGAAATTGCTGGGAATGGCGCAACATCAGGCCCATCTGTTCGCCCGCCAGCGCCTCATCTTCAGTGCAAAAGGTCGCATGGACCGACGATACCTGATTATCCGCGGCCAGCTGCACCGCCCCCTGCACCAAGGCGGACATTCCCACCGCCTGATATCCCGGCCGCAGCAGAAAGCGGCGCCCGGTGGCCGGGGTGAACGGCACGGCAATCTGCAGTTTGGGATAATACCGCCCGCCGGCGTTTTCATAGGCATGCGCCCAGTTGTGGTCGAAGATATATTCGCCCTGACTATGCGATTTGGCATACATCGGGGCGGCCCCGATCAACATTCCATCCAGATAAACCGTCAGGTATTGCGGCTGCCAGCCGGTACCCGGCCCGACCGACCCGCTCTCCTCCAAAGCCAAAAGAAAGCGATGAGTGGTAAAGGGATCAAGCGGACGGCCCCCATCCGCAGCCTCGGGGCAGGCACAGCTGTCCCACTCTGCCGCAGTAATCTGCGAGAGCGATCCAAGTACCCGAACCTCGATTTGTGCCTGATCCATGTGCCCTCTGCGTTTGATCTTTATCTGTGACGGAAGGGGCGCGGTTCAACCCGGATGCGCGGCTAAGTACCCTTCGAAAGTCACATTATCGGCAATCTTGCGAGCCTCGGCCTCTTGCGCGGCCGAGCGAACGGTCCAGCACAGGACCGGAACACCCTGCGCCTTCAGCTCGGCAACCCTTGGGCGGGACAGGTCTTCGACTTCGTGGCTGATGAAACTGGCCCCGACCCTTACGAAATCCGGGATGTCCCGCAGGTAATCGCACACCGCCGCAGGCAAAAGTTCGACTTTGGGCTGATACGAACAGGTCGTGATCCCCCTGGGCAAATGCGGCGCCAACCGCGCCAGTTCAGCCACCGAATTGGGGTTGAACGACATCAGCGCCACCGGACCTTCATAACCCTCAAGGGCTCGTACAGTATCGCGCTCGAGCGGGCCCACATTCGGGCCCATCACACCGTCCTGATCCTTAAGCTCGATCAGCAGGGGCACCTTGCCCGCCACGATTTCCAGCACATCATCCAGTGTCGGAATACCGTCATCAGCGTGCAACAGCTGTGTCTCGGACGCTACCTGCGCCGAAATCTGCCGAACTGGCCCCGGTCGCCCGGTCAGTCGCCCCAGGTCATAGTCGTGAAAGACCAAAGCCCGGTTGTCGGCGCTCAACTGCAGATCAATCTCAATCCCGTAACCGGCCATAACAGCGGCACGAACCGCCGCCCGGCTGTTTTCCGGGCGGTTGTCCAATTTGTCGTGCAGGGCCCGATGCGTGATCGGGGCCTGTAGGAACGTAGCGGGCAGTACCGGGGTCATGCGATCTCGAAGATGCCTTCGATCTCAACCGCGACGCCCAACGGCAACGACGCTGCACTCACGGCCGAGCGCGAATGGCGACCAGCCTCGCCCAGCGCCTCGACCAGAAAGTCCGACGCACCATTGATCACCTGCGGCTGGTCGGTGAAATCGGCGGTTGAATTCACGAACCCTGTCAGTTTGATCACACGCACCAGCTTTTCTATATCGCCACCGCAAGCAGCCTTGACCTGCGCCAGAAGATTGATCGCGCAGACCTTGGCGGCCGCAGCACCCGCTGCAACATCCATGTTATCACCCAGCTTGCCGGTGATCAGTTCCGCATCCTTGGAAATCTGTCCTGAAACGTAGACGATATTGCCGACCCGCACGAAAGGCACATAGTTGGCGGCGGGCGCCGGCCCGTCCGGCAGACTGATTCCCAGGCTTTCCAGTTTTGCTGCGATACTCATCGGTTGATCCTCACCTGATATAGACTCGGCCGGACGCTATCCGGGATCGTTCGGCTGGAAAAGTGTGAAACCAGTAAAACTGCGGTCAGTGGCGTATTAAGCGTAACTTCTCTTATCCCGAGGTGTTGAACTTGTGTCACTTTACCTGATGCAGTCGGCCGGGTTAAACGCGAACTGTTTCAAAATGGGACCAAAACCTTTATGTGACGACAGATTGAGCCGCAAAATGGCCGCAGGCATTATTGATTGAGCGTCCAGCCCCACTCACAAAACGGCTGGCGCGTTTGGAGTTGAAATACCGTGTTGAGCAAGATCAGATTCAAGCCCCTGATTGTCGTGACCCTGATGACCGTTCTTGGCGCTTGTGCGTCCCAACCCGCCGATCAGGCCGCGCGAGGCGATACTTTCGATCCCTACGAGAATACAAACCGCGGCATTCACAAGTTCAATCTGGGCGTCGACCGGTTCCTGTTCCGTCCGGCCTCGAAAGGCTATGTGAAGATCGTGCCCGATCCGATGGTGACCAGTTTCAACCATTTTGCCGAAAACCTGACTATGCCGGGTCAGGCTCTGGATTATCTGCTGCAGGGCAATCTGAAGCAGTCGGGCAATGCCCTGCTGCGGTTCCTCATCAATACGACCGTTGGTGGCGCGGGTCTGTCTGACCCGGCCAGCGAATTGAACCTGCCGCCCGTGGATACCGATTTCGGTGAAACCCTGCACGTCTGGGGTTTTGGCGAAGGTGCCTATGTGGAATTGCCCTTCTATGGTCCCTCAACATCCAGGGATGCGGTCGGCGTCGTCGTCAACCTGTTTTCGAACCCGATCAACTTCACACCGGTGCGCCCGGTTGAGAATATCGGCGTCTACGCCGAAATCGTAAGGCGGATGGGCGACCGTGGACGGTTCTCGGACACAGTCGATTCCATCCTCTATGAAAGTGCTGACAGCTATAAGCAGGCACAAACAATTTACCTGCAAAATCGACGTTTCGAACTGGCACGCGATGATGAGGACGCCTATCTGGGATTGTATGACGATCCCTATGCAGATATCGGGACCGACCCTGTCAGAGACCCCTACCTTGACCCCTACGAGGATCCATATGCCGAGTAATTATTTGAAGAGAAGAGAGTTTATTGCATCTGGCATCGCCGGCCTGGCGCTAGCCACCCTCCCCTTGCCAGGCTTTGCCCAGACAGAGGCCAGTGCAAAAGCGTTGGTCGTTAGCGTTGTGGATGACATCAACCGCGTCATCAGTTCGGGAAAATCCGAAAAGAGCATGATCCGCGATTTTGAAAAGATCTTCGTGCAATATGCCGACGTTCCGATCATGGCCCGCTATGTGCTGGGGGCCGATGGCCGCTCGGCCAGTGCGTCACAGATAAAGCAGTTCACCGACGCGTTTCAGGGCTATATCTCGAACAAATACGGACGTCGCTTTCGCGAGTTCATTGGCGGCGAGGTGACCGTTCGAAATGCGCGCAAGATCAAAGCCGGATACGAGGTGCGTACCTCGGTCAAGCTGCAGGGCTCCTCGCCTTTTGAGGTGACCTTCCTGGTGTCCGACAAATCCGGCCGCGACAAATTCTTCAACATGTTTATCGAAGGCGTGAACATGCTGCTGACCGAACGCACCGAGATCGGCGCCATGCTGGACGCGCGCGGCGGTGATCTGAACCGTCTGATCAAAGATATGAAGCGAACCGGGTGAATTCACAGCGAATTGCTGCAGTCAAAACTTTCAAATCCGCTCGTAGTTTCGACCAGTTCGGCCTCATAGTGTGCGATCATTGGCATTGCAATGGGTTCGATCTGGTCATTCCAGACCGCCTCACCATAGAAGCTGTCCTTTATCCTGTCGCGTTCTTCCAACGAAGAAAACGCGCGCATCCAATGCACTTTGTCAGGATTTTCCAGGTCTCTGAGCGGCCCAAACACAAGCATTCCTGCATCCCGCAACGCAGCGCGATTGTGTTTCTCAAAGAATTCTATGAACGCTTCTCGGCGGCCCGGTTTTAGTGTGTAATGTCGAATTTCCAGTATCATCATATACCCCGGGCAATCTCGTTGGCCTGACATGGCGTCAGTACTTGGCGAAATTGCCCGAGTTTAGCAAGAACAAGTCCTGCGCAGTGCGCTAGTTCAACCGCTCGCCGGTTTCCTTGGCAAAATAGGACACTTTGCTCATGTCAAAGGCCAGGTTCAGCTCTTGTCCGGCCTGGGCGCTGGTTTCCGCGTGCAGGCGCGCAGTGACCTGTTTACCGCCCAGTTCGGACACTACATAGGTGTCAGCTCCGGCAGGTTCGACCATGTCGACCATGCAGACCGCCTCCTGCACACCGTCGCCTGCGCGGAATCCGGCCTCGGCGATATCCTCTGGGCGCAGGCCCAGAATGACATCCTGCGGCAGCGACAGATCACGGGCATCCTTCAGGACTAGCGTTTCACCCGATGACCGCTCGATGGCAATTTCGGTGCCTGTGCCGTTCTTGGTTGCCTTTGCAGGGATCAGGTTCATCGCGGGTGAGCCCATGAAATCAGCCACGAACAGGTTGGCAGGGTTGTTATAGATCTCGGCCGGGCTGCCGATCTGCTGCACGATCCCGCCTTTCAGAACCACAATCTTGGTGGCCAGCGTCATCGCCTCGATCTGGTCGTGGGTCACATAAACGATAGAGGCATCCAGAGTCTGGTGCAGCTTCTTTATTTCTGTCCGCATCTCGACCCGCAGCTTGGCGTCGAGATTCGACAGCGGCTCGTCAAAAAGGAACAGTTTGGGGTCGCGCACCAGCGCCCGTCCCATCGCCACCCGCTGACGTTGACCACCGGACAGCTGACTAGGACGGCGGTTCAGCAGCGGTTCGATTTGCAGCAGCGCGGCCACATCCTTTAGCTTAGCGTCCATCGTAGCCTGATCCACGCCGCGCACTTTCATGCCAAAGGTAATGTTCTTGGCCACCGACATGGTTGGGTACAGGGCGTAGGACTGAAACACCATGGCGATGTCCCGGTCCTTAGGGCTGACATGGGTCATGTCTTTGCCACCAATGGCCAGCGTACCGCCGGTGATCGGTTCCAGCCCGGCAATGCAGTTCAGCAAGGTGGATTTACCACAGCCCGATGGGCCGACCAGCACCAGAAAGTCGCCCGGTTCGATCGAGATGTTGATATCCTTCAGGATCTCGGTTGCGCCGTAGTTCTTGTACAGCTTGTTGATATCAAGGATGGGAGCCATCATTCTATCCCTTCACAGAGCCAGCGGTCAGGCCGCGGATGAAATACTTACCGGCAACGACATAGACGAGCAGCGTCGGCAGACCCGCGATGATCGCGGCGGCCATGTCGACATTGTATTCTTTGACACCGGTGGTGGAGTTTACGATGTTGTTAAGCGCCACAGTCACAGGCTGTGTGCCCGCCTGGCTGAACGACACGCCGAACAAGAAATCATTCCAGATCTGCGTGAATTGCCAGATCACGGTTACCACGATGATCGGCAGTGACAGTGGCAGGAAGATCGACCAGAAAATCCGCAGGAACCCGGCCCCATCGACGCGAGCGGCCTTGGTCAGCTCGGCCGGGATAGAGACATAATAGTTGCGGAAAAACAGCGTGGTGAAGCCAAGACCATAGATTACGTGGACAAAAATCAGACCCGGAATGGTTCCGGCAATACCCATCATGCCCAGAAGGCGCGCCATCGGCAGCAGGACGACCTGAAACGGAATGAAGCAACCAAACAGCATCAGCGAGAAGATGATGTTAGCCCCTTTGAACCGCCACTGCGCGACAACGTAACCATTCAGAGCGCCCAGCAGGGTCGAGATAGCCACCGCAGGCACCGCAATCAGGACCGAGTTCCAGAAGTAAGGCCGCAGACCTTCGCATTGGATACCCGTGCAGGCGCCCGACCAAGCGGTTTTCCAGGCCTCGAAACTCACCTCACGCGGTAACGATATCAGACTACCGGTACGGATTTCCTCAAGACTTTTGAGCGATGTCGTCAACATCACAAATAATGGCATCAGGTAATACAGCGCGAACAGGCACAGCACCACGTAAAGCAGCCAGCGCAGGACGATTTTGCTTATGTTACTTTGACTGCGGGTTTGGGTGTGGGGCATCGACAGATCAGTCATTTTTAGCCCTCAATTCTGAGTAGAGATAAGGAACCACGATGGCAAAGACGACCAGCATCATGATCATTGCAGAAGACGCCGCCTGACCGATATCGCCGCGCGAAAAGGCCATCGCATACATGTAAGTGGCGGGCAGATCGGTGGCATAACCCGGGCCGCCGCCAGTCAGGGCGATGACAAGGTCAAAGCTTTTGATTGCCAGATGCGCCAACACGATGAAAGCGGACAGGAAAATCGGGGCCATCGACGGGATGATGATCGCGGTATAGATACGCCATGTTGGAATACCATCGACCTGTGCGGCCTTGATGATCTCGCCATCGACCGAGCGCAGACCGGCCAGAAACAGCGCCATCACAAAGCCCGAGCTCTGCCAGAGTGCAGCGATCACAATAGTGTAGATCGCGTAATCGGGGTTCACCAGCCAATCGAATTCGAAGTTGGGAAAGCCCCAACCCTGCACCATGGACTCAATCCCCAGACCGGGGTTCAGGATCCACTTCCACGCCGTGCCCGTGACGATCATCGACAGCGCCATGGGGTAGAGATAGATTGTTCGGATCGCTCCTTCGACGCGGATTTTCTGATCCAGCAGGATGGCCAGCAGCAGGCCCAGCAGCATCGCGATCACGATGAACAGAGTACCAAAGATATACAGGTTGCCAATCGCCGTATCCCAGCGAGGAGAGTCGAACAGGCGCTCATACTGGATGAAGCCATGGATCTCGTATTTCGGCAGCAGTTTTGAGCGTGTAAGCGACACCCATGCGGTCCATCCGATAAATCCGTAGACAAAGATCAATACGGCGATGAACGACGGTGCCAGCACCACCTTGGGCAGGTGGTTTTCCAGCCATTCGGACATGTTTTCCTCCGGGGAAAGATGCTCTGCCCCACACCTTGGGGGCAGAGCGTATTGGATCAGTAGCTGTTGGCCACCGCGTCCGCCAGTTGCTGAACCGCGTCAGCCGAGGACATATCCGAGTTGAAATGCGCGGTCACAACATCTGTGATCGCACCAGCCTGCGACCCGCGCAGCGCCATGCCATGGGCATAAGACGGCAGCAGTGAACCACCTGCCGAGGTCGAGCCCATGTCTTCGGCCGAGATTTGCGCGCAGATGTCAAAGGCATCCAGCGACACATCGGTCCGGGCCGGGATCGAACCTTTGTTCAGGTTGAACACTTCCTGAAAGTTCGGTGCAACAATCAGCTTGGCCAGCAATTCCTGACCGGCGCGATTGTCGTCGCCCTCAACCTCGAACATGGCAAAACTGTCGACGTTATACAGATATCCATCGCCGGGGGTCGAGGCGCAGAGGAAATCCTCACCAGGCTTCTTGCCCGCTGCCAGGAATTCGCCCTTGGCCCAGTCACCCATGATCTGAAAGGCCGCTTCGCCGTTCATCACCATCGCGGTGGCCAGGTTCCAGTCGCGGCCCGAGAAATTCTCGTCCACATAACCACGCAGGGTGCGCATCTGGTCAAAGACCTGGATCATTGTGTCCGAGGTCAACGCCTCGGGGTCCAGATCGACCAGAGCTTTCTGATAGAATTCCGGTCCGCCAAGACCCAGCGCGACGGCTTCGAAAACCGTAGCGTCCTGCCAGGCCTGACCGCCATGCGCCAGCGGGATTACACCGGCGGCCTGCAGTTTTTCGGCTGCGGCGTTGAACTCGTCCCATGTGGTCGGCATCTCGATTCCGTTTGCGGCCAGCACATCGGCATTGGCCCAAATCCAGTCGATGCGGTGAACGTTCACAGGCGCCGCGCACCAAGTGCCTTCGCACATCATGTGACCGGCAATCGACGCGGGTAGAACTTCGGCCCAGCCTTCGGCTGCGGCCACGTTCGAAATATCGGCCAGAACACCTTCTTCATACCATTCCTGAATCGCCGGGCCTTTCAGCTGAACTGCCGTCGGAGCGTTGCCGGCCAGAACCCGGGCCCGCAGCGCCGTCATGGCTGCATCACCGCCGCCGCCTGCGACAGGCATATCGGTCCATGTGCCCCCGTTCGAGGCAAACTCTTCCTGAAGCACGGCCACCGATTTGGCCTCGCCACCGGATGTCCACCAATGCAAGACCTCCGCCTGTGGTTCGGCCACCACAGATGATCCGGCTGCGACGGCCAATGCGGACACAGTCGCAAAAGAAAATCGTTTCATGTTTTCTCCTCCCTGAGAATTCGGTGCCAGTCAAAATGGCAATGCCGCAATACTGTGTCCCTATCTGAGTCTGACAACGCTAAATCCGGGCCAATACCCGGGAATGGCGCAAATTTTCACCGCTTTTGTTACAGCGTGTTACGTTAGCATTGAATCTGTTTCCGTTCGTTACAATGGACGAAGTTTGGGGCCAGAGAACAGGAGGACGAACACTGTGAGCATTCCGCGGCTGTTGGTGGTGGATGACGACCCTGAAATGCGGTCGATGATGACCCAGTTCCTGCAACAGAATGGCTTCATTGCGCTGCCCGCCAGTTCCGAAAGCGAAATCCGCGCCCATCTCAAGTCGGGTCGGATCGACCTGATTCTGTTGGATGTGATGCTGGGGGATGAAAACGGCGTTGATATCTGTGCCCGCCTGCGGGCCGAACAGGACGTGCCGATCATTCTGGTCTCGGCCTTGTCCGCCGATCATCAACGCATGGCCGGGTATGAGGTGGGCGCCGACGATTACATCGCCAAGCCTTTTAATCCGCAACTGATGCTGGCTCGCGTACGCGCCGTCATGCAACGGGCGCGTCGTACACCTTCGCTTGCCTATCGCCGCCGCACCCGCTCCTTTAAGTTTGACGGCTGGCTCTATGACGGCAAACGGGACGAAGTGCATTCGCCCGACGGATATCTGGTATCCCTGTCGCAGCGAGAAACAGCAATGCTCAAGGTTTTTCTGGCCAACCCGCATATTCCCCTGACCCGGGATGAAATCGCCGCGGCCCTGGATGTAACAGGCGCTAATGACAAGAGCGAAGGCCAGGGACGCGCCATCGACATGCTGGTCGGGCGGCTGCGATCCAAGATCGAAGCCAACCCCAAAGACCCGCAAATGCTGAAGACCGAACGCGGTGTGGGCTATATCTTTGCCGCAGAGGTGTCTGTGGACGAAACCGCATGACCGTCCGCGCCACGCGCCTGCGCAGCCTGGGCTGGATCTGGACCTGCGCCGCTTTTACCTCGGGGTTGCTGGCCGCAGGCCTTTGGTTCGCCTCGGCCCGGGCATGGCAGGAATTCCAGACCCGTGCATATGTTGCCGGGTTCGCTATTTACGAGGATTTGCGCATCGGTAAATCCCCACCGCCAGGCATCTCCATCGTACCATTGCCGCCCAAAGCAGCCAGCCTGGCGGATGCCGGGCAGTTTGAGCAACTTCCCGGGTTTTCGGATCGCAGCTTTGTCACCAACCTGTCGATCCTGACTGACAGCTCAGCACCCGTTTCAGGCCGAGAGCTGACGCTGGCTGTGATGTCAGACCGGCTGGTTTACCCGGTGTCCGACATCCTCTCCGGCATCGACCAGACCGGCCCTGAGAAAATGGGCAACCTGACCCGGCTTTTGGCGACCTATTGCAGCGAACCGATACTGATCGCCCGCTATGGGCGCGGCGCATGGCAACAGGTGGACGGGACAGATATCTGGGGATGCCGTGCAGCCCCAACCGACCTGCGTCTGCCTACGATTCTGGTCGCTATTGTCGCGCTGGCGGTGATCCTGACCTCGGTGGGCAATGTATCAGACAGTTTCACCCGCTTTTCTACTGCCTTGCGCGACCGCAAAAGGCGGGGTGGGCCGAACAGTTATGAGGCCGATGGCCCGGCCGAACTGCGCGACATCGTCTCTGCCGTGAACGAGCATCTGGACGCAGAGCGCATGCAACTGGAAAAGCGCGCCACTGTTTTATCGGGTGTCAGCCACGATCTGGGCACCCCGGCCACCCGCGTCCGGCTGCGTGCCGCATTGATCCCAGATGCCGAGCTGCGCGAAAAACTTGAGGCCGATGTCGATCAGATGACCGGCATGATCGAAAGCGTTCTGACCTACACACGGTCCGAGCTGAGCATCGAAGAACCGCGGCAGATTTCACTGACGTCGCTGGTCGAGGCTCTGGTCGCGGACTATCAGGATATGGGACTGCCGGTGACCCTGAAAAAGCTGGCCCCAGTGGCGGTACAGGGCGGCACGTCCGTTTTCATGTCGCGCCGAGGGCATGGATCCCTGCCCGAGACCCGGCGGATACTGGTCGTTGGCAGGCCAATTTCGCTAAAGCGCGCCCTGACCAACCTGATCGACAATGCGCTGAAATATGGGCGCCATGCCGAGGTTCAGCTGGAAACCGATGCCAAAATAGCAACCATCACCGTCGAGGACAAAGGGGCCGATCTGTCCGTCTCGGATATCGAAGCCCTGATGGCCCCGTTCCGGCGCGGGTCAAACTCCGGGTCTTCGGATGGGTTTGGTCTGGGACTGACAATCGCGGCGACAATCGCGGAACAGCATGGCGGCACCCTCAGCTTCGAAGCCGGAGAGCAAGGCCTGCGCGCACGTCTGCAGATCACCAGGCAGTGACGATTCATGTCATATAGCTACGCACCAGCGCGCTTGCGATCAGCGACCAGCCGTCGGCGATGACAAAGAAGGCTAGTTTGAACGGCAGCGACACTGTTGCAGGCGGAACCATCATCATCCCCATCGACATCAGCACAGCGGCCACCACAAGATCAATGATCAGAAACGGCAGGAAGATCAGAAACCCGATCTGAAACGCCCGCGCTATCTCAGAGAGCATGAAAGACGGCATCAAGATCGACAAGGGTGCCTCGGCCGACAAGGACACAGTATCACCCCCAGGGCGTAGGGCCGCCATGGCATGGAAGGTATCGGGATCAACTCGCCCTGCCATAAAGGCACGAAACGGCTGCAACGCGCGCTCCAACGCTGGTTCGACCTCCATCGCTTCTTCGACCATGGGGCGAATGCCTGTGGCCCAGGATTCGGAAAAGACCGGCTCCATGATGAAATAGGTCAGAAACAGTGCGAGGCTGACGATCAGCATGTTGGGGGGGGATTGCTGCAATCCGATCCCTTGCCGCAAGATGGCCAGAACGGTGATCAGGAACGGGAAACAGGTAATCATGATCGCCAGCCCAGGCGCAAGGCTGAGCACGGTAATCAGCAAAATCAACTGAATGGTGCGCGCGGAGATCGAACCACCTTCGCCCAGCGACAGCGACACCTCTTGTGCGGCGGCCAGAGACGGGGTCAGCGTCAGCAACACCGCCACCCAAAACAGGAAACGCATTACCCGATCCCGTTTTGCAGATCCGCGATTTCGGTTAGGCGCACGGCCAGTTGCCCGGCTTGATCACCCTCCATCTCTTCCAGCAGACCGCGCGCCACCAGTTGATCGCCAACATATAGGTCCACAGGATCTTCGATCCGTTTGTCCAGGGTGAGAACAGCGTTTTCCCCCATATTCAGCAGATCTCGGATTAGCGGGCGCGCCCGACCGACTGACACGGTTACCTCGATCGGAACGGAATCAAACGGGCTGGCTTTTTCGGGTTTGGGGGATTGCGGGTCACTCATTGTTCAATGCCTCTTTTGCCTCATACACGTAAGCGTCAAATGCTGAACGGATTGTCTCTAGCAAGGCGCTGCTATCCACCTCTCGCTGCGAGGTACCAACCTGCAGACGTGCCTGACCGGCCCCAAGAGACGGGTCCTCGACAACGCGGGTCGGGGTGGCCAATTCGGGGGGCAACAGCCCTTCGACAACACTCGCGAACCCCGAAGGCACAAAGATTTGCATCGGTTGGCCAATCTGTTCACCGGCCATTTCTGTAAGCTGTTCGACCAGCCGCGTGGCCTGCCCCCGATCCAGGGTGTTCGGCAACACCAGATTGACGAGGCTCTGGAACATGGGCTCCAACGACAGTGTCATCCGGCTCGTCGCCTCATGATAGGTAAAGGACATATCCTCGAGCGCGCGGGCAAGGTTGTCTGATACCTTTCCACGACCCTGTTCCTGGGCCTGAAGGGCATCGTCCCAACCAGCGCTGTAGCCGTGTTCGAAGGCGCCTAGCCGCTGTTCCTCCAGCGCCTCTTCGTCCAGAAAATGAACTTTGCCGCCGCCGGCCTGTACAGTGAAATCCTCAAGAAGATGAGCTATCGACATCACGCACGCTCCTCACTTTCTTCAAGCCAGCTGCGCAGAATTTCCACGGTTTCCTCCTGCTTGTCTCCGATCATGGCGCGCAGCCGATCAACCGGATCAGCGCCTGGATTTGCCGCCAATGCCGGCACGTCTGCTGGGGCGTGCCCCGGAATGGCGGCGAATTGCCCGCCCTCTTCGGTCGCGATCTCACCGGTCAGAACTGCCTCGGGCTCTGGCAGTGTTCCCGCTGGTAAAAGGGCGGGGGCAAGGGCCGGTTTCATCAGGATCGGACGGATCACGAACAATCCCAGAACCAGCATCACGATCGCCAGAACGGCCATTTGGACCAGTGACATCGCGTCAAAATGAACCTGCTGCCAGATCGAGGACGAAACCACAGTTCCGCCAGGCTCTACTGCGGGCAGATCCAGCGATTTCAGGGTGATGACATCACCTCGTTCTGCATGGAACCCAACGGCCGAGGCCACAAGCTCTCCCAATGCGTCAAGCTCGGTCTGAGGCAATGGCGCAAAGCTTTCTGCACCCGAGGCATCAACCGAGCGCATTCCATTCACCAGCACCGCCACTGTCAGGCGCTTGATCGCCCCGGGTGCGGTGTGAACCTCTAGCTCCGTCTCGGATACCTCATAGTTGACCCTCTCCCGCGTCTGTGTGGCATTTGAATTGGATGCATCCTCACCTGCGCCGTCGCCATCGGGCAGGTTCGACGCCACCGTGACATCGGACGATTGGTTCCGGGCGCTGTCAGACCGTTCCTCGACATCGGTGCTGATGGCTACGCGCCCCTTAGGATCAAAGCGCCTTTCACGGATGGATTCGGTTTTAGTGACCGTATCGACACTGACTTCGACGACTGCATTTCCGGCCCCCACTCGGGCCTCAATCAGACGCAGGACCCGTTCGCGCAGCTGGCGCGACTTGTCATCCGCAGAATCTGCCGCAACCGCAGTCTCTTTTGCGCCAATGACCGCACCATTTGAATCAATCACCGCCACATTCTCGGGTGCGAGGCCGCTGACGGCAGAAGAGACCAGAAAACGGATCGCCTTGGCCTGATCCGAAGTGAAATCCGCACCCGAGGACACCAGATAGACCGAAGCCGTCGGCGCGACGCTGCGCTGAAACGGGTTCGTTGACCCGTTGGCAATATGCACGCGTGCCTGACTTATGTGAGGGCTGCCGACAATCGTGCGTGCAAGCTCACCCTCTTTCGCACGCCAATAGGCAGCATCGAACATTTGCGAGGTGGTGCCAAAACCGCTGAGTGAATCCAAAAGCTCATACCCGCGGTTTCCGTTCGCAGGCAGGCCTTCGCTGGCCAGAGTCATGCGCAATTCGTCCCGCTGCGAGCCGGGCACGTAAATCGAACCGCCTCGAATCTCATACTGTACGCCGCGCTGATCCAGTGATCGAACGATATCCCCCGCCGCGGCGCTTTCCAGCCCGGCATAGAGTAGGGTCATCGACGGCGCCGTCGCCAACCGCGACATCGCAAGGACCCCCAAAAACACCAGCACAACTGCACCGGCGACAATGATTTGCTTTCGCCTGTCCAAACTTGCCCAGACAGTTCCGATCTGCTGCACGCTCACCTCCGACTCACCGACATTCTGCCCGGCGCACCCCCTGTTTGGACGATTGCCCTTAACAATCGGTTAGTCCCTGCCGGGTTATGACATCCCCAGACTGAATGAATGAGGACGTCATGACTGACGCGACTGCAGAACAGGCAGAAGCCCCGGAAAAATCGGGAAAAAAAGGATTGATCATTGGGGTGATTCTGGCCGTTGCCGGGGCTGCGGGCGGGTATTTCCTGACCACTTCGGGACTCCTGCCATTTGGCGGCCAACCAGCCGCGGAAGACGCCAAGGAAAAAGACAAAGGGACCGAGGTTAAAGCCCTGCCTGAGGTTGGTTTTATCGACCTGCCGGCGGTGATCGTCTCGGTCAGTGCCGGCGATTCGCGGCACCTGAAATTCCATGCCCAGCTTGAGGTGAACAGCAGCTACGCCTCGGATGTCGAGAAGATGAAGCCTCGAATCATGGATGTTCTGAACGGGTATCTGCGGGCGGTCGAAGTGTCGGACCTGGAGGATTCGCTCGCACTGATGCGCATTCGCGGTCACCTTTTGCGTCGCATTGAAATCGTCGTCGGGGAAGGGCGCGTGCGCGATGTCCTCGTGATGGAATTCGTATTGAATTAGGAGGCCGAGATGGAGCTGATTGCAGATATTTTGCTGGTCGCAGGTGCGCTGGGCGCGGGTCTTTACTGTTTTGTGCTGTCCCGTCGGTTAAAGCGGTTCACTAATCTGGAACAAGGTGTCGGTGGCGCGGTCGCTGTCCTGTCATCCCAGGCGGATGAGCTGAAGAAATCGCTTGATTCGGCACGAACTGCTTCGGACCAGTCGGGCCTTGTACTTGAGGCACTGACCCAAAGGGCGGAATCGGTTGCTCAGCGGCTCGAACTGATGATGGCCTCGATGCACGATGTCATTCCGGCCGAAGAACCCGCCGAAGACATCACGGTTGAAGAACCCAAGCTGCAAGAACCCGGAGCCGAGGAACCAACGGCGGAACCTGAGCCTGATGAGGCTCCGGTCGAAGCGGTGGAAAAGCCAGAAGCCCCTGTCGCGCCCAAATCCGGGGACGCTAAGGAAAAAAAGCGCCCGGGCGGGCTGATGTTTTTCCGCCACGACCGCAATAGCGAAGAGGCCGCGACATGAGCGGACGCGTTGTAGAGAAACGACCAAGAAGCGGTGTGCTGACAGTGATCTCACTGTTGATGCTTGGATCAGCCGCGATTCGGCTGGGGTTTGAGGCTGCACCAGCCCTGGCAAAAGGGGCCGAACAGGCAGAATCAAAACCGAAAGAGACCCAAGCAGAACTGCCCGGTGCCCGAATATTGCTGACCGAATTGCTGCGGCGCGAAGAAGCGTTGAAAAAACGCGAAGCCACAGCCATTGATCGGGAAAAGGCGCTGGCCATTGCCGATGAGGCCATTGAGACCCGCCTGGCCGCCCTGCAGCAGGCCGAAGAGGCGCTGCGTGAGACGCTGGCCATTGCAGAAAAAGCGGCTGAGACAGACCTGACGCGCCTGACGGATGTCTATCAGAACATGAAGCCGAAAGATGCGGCCGCCCTGTTTGAAACGATGGACCCGACCTTTGCCGCCGGATTCCTGTCACGGATGCCGCCCGATGCCGCAGCCGGTGTTTTGGCAGGCCTGAACCCCGAGGCTGCCTATACAATCAGCGTGATTATGGCCGGGCGAAACGCTTCGGCTCCGCAGGAGTAGCCCCCATGATTTTCAACCCTGCATCGGAATTCGCCGGAGACCTCTTATGATCGGAATTGTCGGAATTGTTGTTATTTTCGTCATGGTGTTCGGCGGCTATTTGGCGGCTGGCGGGAAAATGACCATCATCATGAAATCCCTGCCGTTCGAGATGATGATGATCGGTGGCGCCGCGGTCGGCGCATTTATGATCAGCAATGACCTGAGCGCCGTGAAGCACACGATCAAGGATATGGCAAAAGTATTCAAGGGGCCGAAGTGGAAGCCCAATGACTACCGTGATCTACTGTGCCTGTTGTTTTCGCTGATCCGCATCGCCAAGGCCAACCCAGTCGAAGTCGAACAACATATTGAAGAACCCGAAAACTCGCCTCTGTTTTCGACTTATCCTAAAATTCAGGCCGACAAAGAAGCCGTCGACTTGATCTGCGACACAATGCGAGCTGCCTCTTTGAATTATGACGATCCCCACCAGGTCGAAGAGGTGCTGGAAAAGCGGATGGAGGCGAATTTTCACCACGCCATGCATTCTAGCCACGCGCTACAGACTGTTGCTGACGGCCTGCCCGCACTTGGAATTGTTGCGGCAGTTCTGGGCGTTATCAAAACGATGGGCTCGATTGATCAACCCCCAGAAGTGTTAGGAAAGCTGATCGGTGGCGCTTTGGTCGGGACGTTCCTGGGGGTCTTTCTAGCTTATGGGCTGGTCGGCCCATTTGCAGGAAAACTCAAATCCGTGGTGGAAGAAGACAATCATTTCTATCAGTTGATCAAAGAGGTTCTGGTTGCCAACCTGCACAACCACAACCCAGCCATGTGCATTGAGGTCGGGCGGCAGAACACTCCCACCCATAACAGACCGGGTTTCTCAGAACTTGAAGAGGCCTTGAAAGAACTCAAGCAGGCAGCGGCATGATCCGATGCGCCCTGATGGTTTCGGCAGCCCTTGCTGCCGCAGGACAGGTAAGCGCGCGCGATATTCCTGTGCGATCGGGTGAGCATGGCGGGTATACGCGTCTTGTTGTGCAGGTGCCCCCGGGTACGGAATGGGGTCTGAAGCAAACGAAGAATGGCGCAAGACTCGACATAGCGCTTTTTGATGCCGAATTTCAGACCGGGGCAGTGTTTCAGCGGTTGTCGCAGAACCGTCTGTCTGCGATCTCACAGACCAACCCGGGTGATGCGTTAGAGATGGAATTCGGCTGCGACTGCTTTGCCACCGCATTTCTGCATCAAAACACGATGATCGTTGTGGATATTGCGCCGGGGGCAGCCCTTCCACCGATCAGCAGCGACATTCCACCCCCAACGCTGCCCAAAGCCGCTGTGGTAAACGCCCCGCTGCCCGGGCCACAGGCGCTTGATCCTCTGGTATTGCCGCTTTTGAATCTCAATGCGCAGGTATTTGAGGACCAGCTATCGACGCGATTGTTGCAGGGCGCTGACCGAGATCTGGTTAATCTTGAACTATCTCAGATTGGGCCCAGGAACTCGAATGGCAATCAATCGCTCGACATGCCACCGCGTATGGACCTGAACATCGCAGTTACGTCGGTACTGGACGATCTGGATGGCTTGCTGGGACCATCCATTCCACAACTGGAAAAGAAACCAGCCTGCATTTCCAGCGCCGAGCTAGGCTTTGACAGCTGGTCCGATGGGCGCCTGTTCCCCGAACAGGTGGCAGAGCTGCGCACCGGCCTGTTTCAGGAATTCGACCGCGTTGATAAAGAACGGGCCCTGAAGCTTGCCAAGCTCTATGCGTATTTCGGCTTCGGTGCCGAGGCGGTTCGCAGCCTTAGCTGGATGGGTGAAGAGACGCCAGAAACGAACCGGATTTCTGCGATTGCCGCTGTTCTGGACGACCGGCCACTGAAAGGGTCGAATCCATTCCGCGACCTACAGCGTTGCGAAAGTGACGCCGCAATCTGGGCCGCTCTGACCGAGGGTAGGCTCGCCGAAGATGCCCAGATAAGGGTTATGGAACAATCCTTTGCTCGACTACCGGATCATCTGCGCCGGCAAGTCGGTCCTATGCTGTCCGACATTTTCGTTGCAGCCCAAAAACTTGAAGCCGCGCGGCGCGTCTTGCGGGCTGTTGATCGCATCGAAACCAAACCCAGCCCCGGCACAACACAGGCCAAGGCCGGTGTTGCAAAGGCTGAAGGTAATCAGGAAAAATCCGAATCCTTGCTGAATGACGTAGTGAGCAGCTCGGAAGCGGGGCTCGAAGCGCCTCTGGCGCTGGCGCGACTGATTGAACAGCGGTGGGCGGAACGCGGGTCAGCCTCCGCCCGGGAGCTCGAACTTGCCGCATCTTATACGGTCGAATTGCGCCGATCTGAGATCGGCCCACTTATGCAACGTACATATGCGCTGGCGCTGAGTTTGGGCCAAGAGTTCGACCAGTCTTTTGATCTGTTAGAAGATATTCCGAATTCAGCTGAAACGCTGGACCGGGCCGTTCAAGTACTGACTGCGCGCGCCGACGACGATACCTTTTTGCGGCGCATCTTCAACCTGCCCGAACCGATGGCACAATCGCTGACAACCGAAACAGCAATCTCCATTGCCGAAAGGTTGGCATCGCTGGGGTTTGCCCGTCCAACGCTCTTTTGGTCCAACCGACCTCTGGACACTATCAGGCGAAAGGACCGAGCCCTTTTGCGCGCGCAAGCGGCATTGTTGTCCGGCCAGCCACACAAAGCCTTGCTGGAGTTAGGGGATGACCCCTCGGACAAGGCCATGTCACTGCGGGCGCAGGCCGATCTGGATATAGGTGAGTTTGAAAATGCAGGGCGGGTATTGTTGCAGTTTGACAGGGTGAACGAAGCAGAAAGATTGTTCTGGCTTTCTGATAAGGAAGACGTCCCGCAGCCTGCGGTCGACCAAAAATTCGGACAGGTCAGGCGGTCGACTCTGGCATTGGCAGAACCTGTAACCAGGATTGAAGAACAACCATTGGCGGATGCAACTGCCCTGCTTGAAAACAGCGCCAACGCCCGGGAGAATATCGCTCAGCTTCTCGCACTTGTGAGGGCAGACTGAAACGTCTGGGCAAAACTCAGGGTGGCCACCCAGTCAGGGCTGATCTCCTGACGAACCGCGGCATCCAATGCTCTGTTCCAGAGGGAAAACCCCATGAACAGAGCCTGAATTGGTGGGTTTAGTCAGTAAGGCGCCTCGACGTCATTCATCGAGACATAAACCGTTTTCATCTCGCTGAAATGATTGATTGCCAATTTCGAGTTTTCCCGCCCGACCCCAGACATTTTTGACCCGCCAAACGGGGCTTCAACCGGTGCGAGGTTGTAAGTGTTGATATAGCAGCTGCCCGCCTCGAACGCGGCCGCGATACGATGGGCTCGGGTCAGATCTTTGGTGAACACACCGGCTGCCAGACCGAATTCGGTGTTATTGGCGCGGGCCATCACCTCTTCCTCGGTTTCGAAATCCAACACTGACATAACCGGGCCGAAGATTTCCTCGCGCGCGATGGCCATGTCATCGGTCACATCGGCAAAGACGGCGGGCTGAATGTAGAACCCGTCGCCTTCGATACGCGCACCGCCATAGACCAAACGCGCACCTTCTGCCTTGCCTTTTTCAACATAACCCAGAGCGATATTCATCTGGTTTTCGCTAACCATCGGACCGAAATTAACCTCTTCATCCATCGGGTTGCCGATTTTCACATTCGCCAGACGCTGGGACAGGCGATCGAGGAAGGCTTCTTTGATGCCTTTGTGTACAAAAACGCGGGTGCCGTTGGAACAGACCTGACCCGAAGAGTAGAAATTCCCCAAAATGGCGCCAGACACGGCGTTTTCGATATCCGCATCGTCGAACACGATCATGGGGGACTTGCCGCCTAGTTCCATCGTGACATGCTTCATGCCATCGGCTGCCGCGGCATAAACCTTGCGCCCTGTCGGTACCGATCCGGTCAGCGAGACCTTGGCAACACGGGGGTCCGTCACAAGTGATGCGCCCACATCGCCATAACCCTGAATTACGTTATAGACACCCTTTGGTGCCCCGGCCTCGACCAGGATTTCGGCCACTTGCAGAGCAGACAAGGGCGTGGTCTCGGAAGGCTTGAATACCATCGTGTTGCCGCAGGCCAAAGCAGGCGCGCCTTTCCAGCAGGCAATCTGGGTTGGATAATTCCACGCACCGATTCCGACGCAAACCCCAAGCGCCTCACGGATCGTATATACGAAATCCCCACCACCCAGCGGGATATGCTCGCCGGTCAGCGAGGCCGCCAGACCTCCGAAATACTCCAACGCATCGGCTCCGCTAGTAGCGTCGGCAACCAACGTTTCCTGCAGCGGTTTTCCAGTATCGTGGGTTTCGATGATCGACAGATCACGATTGCGTTCGCGCATGATGTCCGCGGCGCGGCGCAGAACACGGCCCCTTTCGGTCCCAGACATCGCGGCCCAGTCTGCCTGTGCCGATTTTGCGCTGTTTAGAGCCTGATCTATGATCTGCGGAGTAGCAGAATGCAGCCGTGCGATCACTTCCCCTGTTGCAGGGTAGATCACGTCTATGGGTGCTCCGGTCGTATCGTCGACATATTCACCGTTGATGAAATGGCTCGCCTTGGGCTGAAATCTCATTGTGGGGATTCCCTGATCAGAAGCTGTTTCCTCCGCATCTATATTTTATTGACTCAGCAGTCAATAAAACTGATCCAGAGCGATTTCCTGCCAATTCCAACAGGCCGCGGCTTGAAATTTTCGGTTAATGTTCTATTTATGTTCTACATAGTCAGAGGATCAACCGATGGCCCATTCATTGCGAAACGCCGCCCCGCACGGCCCGACAAACGACTATCACCTGCTGCCCGCCACCGATCGGCAGATACGCTATGCCCGCGCCATCGCGGAGCAAACTGCACTTGAGATTCCGGTCGAGGCGCAGCGCGACCGTCAGTCCATGTCTGCCTGGATTTCCAAACACAAACCTGATGATCCCTCGCCATTTGCAAATTACCCGACCGGCAAGCAGGTTGCCTTTGCCGAACGTATCTCGCGCAGCAAACGCCGCCCAATCCCGTCGGAGTGCTTTCGCGACAAACAGATGATGTCGCGTTGGATAGATCAAAACAAATAGACGAAATCAGAGCCTAATCCGGACTATGATTGCGGGCATACAACGCCACCGCCGCCGCGACGAACAGGCCCAGTAGGATATAGCCGGTCACCGCCTCGGCCACGGCCAGGGCGCGGCACAGCCCGGTTGGGGACATATCGCCGTACCCAACGGTGGTGAATGTAACATAAGAAAAATACAGGATATCAGCGGGCCCTTGCGCCCCGATGACGCAATTATCCTGGTACCCGAATGCGCCATAGGCAGCGGCGAACAGGAACGGAACGACCTGAATAAAGGACACACCCATCAAAAACAGAATGCGGCGCGGTGATTTCACCTGAGTCATATAGAACCAGGATTGAGACACCATCCACACAACCAGCCCCACAGAGGCGATCGTACCGATCGTGTCACCTGCAGTGCCCTCGCTCAGACGGGACAGACCGAACCATGCGAGGAAACTGGCAACCACCATTGCGGCTGCCGCCAGCAGCGTTGATTTCCATTCTTCCAAAGTCGTGGGTTTTCGGGACATGGAACCTCCAACGCGCTGAAATCTCCGGGATTATCCGGTGGACTGTCCTGCGTGGCAACCAGATTTCAGCAAATCAGTCTGCGCCCAGATGCTCCTGTCCCCGCTGACGTGCCAGCAGGATCTGTTTTTGACGTTCCCGGAACCGGGTTTTGTCGACCTCAGAGGTTTCCTCTATGCATTGATGGCAGGACACGCCGTGTTCGTATTCGGCACGTTTCACATCCTCGGGAAGGATCGGGCGACGGCAGCCATGGCACAGGTTGTGCGGCCCTTCGACCAGCCCATGCCCAACAGATACGCGGTTGTCGAACACAAAGCATTCGCCCTGCCAGGTGCTGTTCTCGACGGGCATTTCCTCGAGGTATCGCAAGATGCCACCTTTCAGGTGATAGACATCCTCGACCCCCTGACCCAACAGGTAATTGGTGGATTTCTCACACCGGATGCCACCCGTGCAAAACATCGCCACACGCTTATTGTGGAACCGGTCCTTGTTTTCTTCCCACCAGGTGGGGAATTCACGAAAACTGCTTGTTTCAGGGTCTAACGCGCCCTCAAACGTACCGATTGCCACCTCGTAATCATTTCGGGTGTCGATCACCACCACATCATCCGAGCGGATCAGATCATTCCAGTCTTCGGGCTCGACATAATTGCCGACACGGGCGCGCGGATCGATATCCGGTTGGCCCATGGTCACGATCTCTTTTTTCAGGCGTACCTTGATCTTGCCAAATGGCGGTTGGTCAGACGTGGCCTCTTTCCACTCCAGATCAGCACAGCCGGGCAGCGCACGGATATGGGCCAAAACCGCGTCAATGCCAGCGCGGGGTCCGGCAATAGTGCCATTGATCCCTTCCTGTGCCAGCAAGAGCGTCCCTTTGACCGATTGCGCGCGGCACAGCTCAAGCAAGGGCTCACGAAGGGCTTCGTGGTTGGCGAACCGGGTGAAATGATAGAGAGCAGCGATCGTATACATGCGCGCGGTCTAAACCCGCGCGGACAGAGTCGCAAGAGACCGGATTGACGCCCCTTGTCGCGCCCACTACCGATAACGCAACCGAAGGAGGTCCCCATGACCCATGCCCTTATTGTGATCGATGTTCAGAACGATTTCTGTCCCGGCGGTGCGTTGGCGGTTCCCGGCGGAGATGAGATCGTGGCTCCGATCAACGCGATGATGCCAGATTTTGACGCGGTGATCCTGACTCAAGACTGGCACCCTGCGGGGCATTCGTCCTTTGCCAGCAGCCATGCGGGCAAAAACCCCTATGACATGACCGAGATGCCTTATGGGCCTCAGGTTTTGTGGCCAGATCACTGCGTGCAGGGAACAAATGGGGCAGCATTTCATGCGAACCTGCGTACGGATGGCGATCTGATCCTGCGCAAAGGGTTCCGCAGCAACATCGATAGCTATTCGGCGTTCTTTGAGAACGACCAGACCACGCCCACCGGGTTGGAAGGGTATCTGCGCACCCGTGAAATCGAGAGACTGACACTCGTCGGACTGGCCACGGATTTCTGCGTCTACTACTCTGCGGTTGACGCAGCGCGGCTGGGTTTCGACGTGTCAGTTCAGATGAGAGCCTGCCGGGCAATTAATCTGGATGGGTCATTGGCCTCGGCAGAGACCGCGATGAAAGATGCTGGCGTTCGGCTGATTTAAGGGGTTGCCCCCGCAGCCGCCAGATACTTGAGCAGTGCAAAGATAATCACCGCCAACCCCAAAGCAAACCCAACCCGGCCTGGTACAGTTCGGCGCTTTGGTCCGACCGATTCCGCCTGCTGTGGCCTAGGTTTCCACATCGGAACCTCTTTGGGCAACCCGGCGCGCGGCTTGGCGGCTTTTACATCGTTCATGAACTTCAGGAAATCAAACTCGCCGCAATATTCGCCTTTGACTCCCGTCGTCCGGATATTGTGAAACAAGGCTCGCAGAATGCGATCCCTGTCCGCCGTATCCTGTGGACGGTAATATCCATGGGTAATCTCGCTGCGCGTCGAATCCAGACCAAAACCGGCATCATGAAAAATTTTGCGTATTTTGGGTGACGCTGCCCGCAATGCATCGGCTGTTTTCACATTCCGAAACAGCGCACGCACCTTGCGTCCGTTTTGCGCCCCTGACGGGGTCGTCTCCGGATCGTTTTCCCCCGAAGCGATCGTTACAATATCAAAGTCGTACTCGAGAACCATTCACTAACTAAACCTCGACTATCCATCCCCCTCTTTCCACTAACCGGTGAAAAGACCCCACAATATGCTCGCATTGTGACTTGACCTTGTCATTGTCATCAATTTAGCGACTCTTGCCATTCCACGCACCTATTGATCTAACAACGGAAATCGCAGGAGTTCCCAATGGTCGATATTGCGACGCGAGTATACAATCACAAATGGAAGATTGACCCGATTGTCCGGTCTTTAATCGACACAGACTTCTACAAACTGCTGATGTGCCAGTCAGTGTTTCGAAATAAGCCCCAAACGGATGTGGTGTTTTCACTTATTAACCGGTCGAATCACATTCCATTGGCTGAATTGATTGATGAGGGAGAGCTGCGCGAACAGCTGGACCACATTCGGTCACTCAGCCTGAGCCGGGGGGAAAGCACTTGGCTGCGCGGCAATACCTTCTATGGCAAACGTCAGATGTTCCGTTCGGATTTCATGGGGTGGTTCGAGAACCTGCGACTGCCGCCCTATCACCTTGAACGCAAAGGTGATCAGTACGAATTGACCTTTGAAGGCAAATGGCACGAGGTCATGCTGTGGGAAATTCCTGCATTGGCAGTCCTGATGGAGCTGCGATCCCGCTCGGTGCTGAATGCGATGCGGCGGTTCGAGCTACAAATTCTCTATGCTCGTGCGATGACCCGTGTATGGGAGAAAATCGAACATCTACGAGGGATTCAGGGGCTGGGCATCGCCGATTTCGGCACCAGACGGCGGCATTCCTTTCTATGGCAGGACTGGTGCGTCCAAGCCATGATCGAAGGTCTGGGCCCTGCATTTACCGGCACCTCGAACTGCCTGATCGCCATGCGGCGCGAGGTCGAGGCCATCGGCACCAATGCCCACGAGTTGCCCATGGTTTACTCTGCGCTGGCTGATACTGATGAGAAACTGGCGCAGGCACCCTATGACGTGCTTAGCGATTGGCACGAGGAACATGACGGCAACCTACGGATCATCCTGCCTGATACCTATGGCACCAAGGGTTTTCTGGACGACGCGCCAGATTGGTTGGCGGGATGGACCGGCATCAGAATCGACAGCGGTGATCCGGCAACCGGTGCAGAAACTGCGATCAAATGGTGGCAATCGCGCGGTGAGGATCCCAAACAGAAACGCGTGATCTTTTCTGACGGTCTGGATGTCGGCAAAATCCGCGAACTGCAAAGTCAGTTTGCAGGCCGCACCAAAGTATCCTTCGGCTGGGGCACGCTGCTGACCAATGATTTCAGAGGGCTGGTTCCCGATGACGCGCTGGCACCCTTCTCGTTGGTCTGCAAGGCGGTTTCGGCCAATGGTCGCCCGACGGTCAAACTGTCGGACAACCCGGAAAAAGCGATGGGTCCGGCAGATCAGATTGAGCGCTACAAACGTGTCTTCGGCGTCGGGGTGCAACAGCCAATCGAGGTCATCGTTTAGGCCCTAACCATGGAACGCAGCTACCGTTTTCACCTGTGAGAACCCGTACAGCGCTTCGAACCCTTTTTCGCGACCATGGCCAGATTTCCCGACACCGCCAAAGGGCAGCTCCACACCGCCGCCAGCGCCGTAATTGTTGATAAACACCTGCCCCGACCGCAACTTCTTTGCCAGCCGCATCTGCCGCGCGCCATCGCGTGTCCAAATGCTGGCAACCAGCCCGTAATCGGTGGAGTTGGCGATCTGCAGGGCCTCTACCTCGGTCTCAAAGGGGATCAGCACTTGGACTGGGCCGAAAATCTCATCCTGTGCCAAAACATGATCAGGGGGTACGTCGGCAAACAGGGTCGGTTGCACATAGGCGCCAGTCTCGGGTGCGTGGCCAACAATCGGCCCCTGGCCCACGATATTCAGATCTGCGCCTTTGTCGATAAATCCAGTCACGATGTCCTTCTGGCGCGCTGAAATCAGGGGCCCCAGGCGCAAATCTTCGGACGCGGGCCCAACGGTCAACTCGGAATAGGCCGAGGCCATGCGCGATTTGACCTGCTCATACACTCCGCGTTGCACCAGAACGCGGGAGGAGGCCGAACAGGTCTGCCCTGCGTTCTGAACGCCCGCATTCACCAGAAATGGCAGGGCCGCATCCAGATCTGCATCGTCGAACACCAGCTGCGGGGATTTCCCGCCCAGCTCCAGCGTCACTGGCACCACGTTATGCCCAGCGGCCTGTTGCACCAACGCGCCGGTGGCAACGGAGCCGGTGAAAGACACATGCTGAATCCCCGGATGCGCCGACAGCGCCGCCCCGGCCTCGGCCCCCAGCCCCGGAACCACGTTCAAAGCGCCCGCCGGCAACCCGGCCTGCTGCGCCAGATGGGCAAAGGCAAGCGCGGTCAAACAGGCCTCTTCCGCTGGTTTCAGCACACAGGCATTGCCCATCGCCAAAGCCGCCCCGACAGAGCGGCCGATGATCTGCATAGGGTAATTCCACGGCACAATGTGGCCCGTCACACCATGCGGTTCACGCAGGGTATAGACGGTATAGCCATCCAGATAAGGGATCGTTTCGCCCATCACCTTATCCGCCGCGCCTCCGTAAAACTCACAATACCGCGCCAGTGCCACCGCATCGGCGCGCGCCTGTGTCAGGGGTTTGCCGACATCCATCGCTTCCAACGCGGCCAGATCATCGACACGCTCCAGCACCATCTGACCCAACCGGGTCAGAATGCGCCCGCGCTCTAATGCGGATTTGCGGCCCCAGTCCCCATCCAACGCTTTTTGGGCCGCGGCCACGGCTGCGTCGATGTCACCGGCATCTCCGCGCGCGATCCGGCAAAGTTCAGATCCGTCCGAGGGGTTGATCAGCGGCAGATCGGCCTGCGAGGCTGGGCGCTGCCATGCGCCGCCAATCAGGCACAAGCTGGGATCGAACCACAAGGGGTTGGTCATGTCAGGCTCCATTTCGTCTCTAACATTGAAGTTTACGCCACATCCTGACCGATATCCGGCAGGATAGGTGCAGCGGCAATCAGAGTTTGGGTATAAACGTGCTGCGGGTTGGAAAAGACCTGTTCCGTCTCGCCCTGCTCGACAATCTGCCCTGCCTGCATCACCAAAACCCGGTCGGTGATTGTACGCACGACGCTTAGATCATGGCTGATGAACAGATAGGTTAGGTCATAAGCAGCGCAGAGCTCGGCCAGCAGATCCAGAATTTGCGCCCGGACAGAAACATCAAGGGCCGAGACCGCCTCATCAAACAGGATCAGCTCGGGCCGGATGATCAGGGCACGGGCGATGGCAATACGCTGCCTCTGCCCGCCCGAGAATTCGTGAATATACCGACCCGCGTCATCGGGGCTGAGACCTACGGCTGTCAGAATCTCGGCGATCCGATCCTGCCGCTCGAACCCGGTTGGAGGATGTTCGAGCAGGTGAAACGGCTCGGTGATCAGGCGCGTGACCCGGTGTCGGGGGTTGAAGCTGCCATAGGGGTCCTGGAACACAACCTGCATCTTACGCCGGACGGCCAGATTGGGTTTGTGCCCGGTGAATACTGGCTGCCCGTCCAGCAGAATCTGGCCGCTCTGCACCTCTTCCAGCCCCAGGATAGCCCGTGTTAGGGTCGATTTTCCGCACCCGGACTCTCCGACTAGGCCCAAGCGCTCGCCTTTGTTCAGTGTAAAGCTGACCCCAGCCACAGCCCTGTGGTGTCGCGGCGCATCAAACAAGCCCTTTCGGGGCAAACGGTAATCCCGGACCACCTGTGCAACCTCAAGCAAAGGCTGTGTCGGTTTGGGTTCCGGCAGGTTGACCTGATGGCCCGAAGCCCGGAACAGCATGCGTGTATAAGGGTGCTGCATGTTCCGCAGCAAGGGTTCGGTGGCGCCGGCCTCGACGACTTCGCCATAGCGCATGACGATGATCCAGTCGGCCATATCGGCCACAACCGCCAGATCATGGGTGATCATTAGCAATCCCATGTCGTATTCGCGCACCAACCCCGTGAGCAGGTCTAGAATCTGCGCCTGCGTAGTGACGTCCAGCGCCGTCGTAGGTTCGTCCGCGATCAGCAACCTTGGGCGCAACGCGATGGCCATGGCGATCACCACGCGCTGACGCTGACCACCGGACAGCTCATGCGGATACCTGGACAGAGGGAACCTTTCGGGCGGAAGGCCGACGCGCGTCAGCACTTCTTCGGCACGGGACCGGGCCTGTGCAGTAGGCATGGCTTTGTGGATCAGGATTGTCTCCATCACCTGATCCCCGATGGTTTTGACCGGGTTGAGCGCGGTCATGGGTTCCTGAAACACCATCCCGACCGAGGCGCCACGCAGGGCGCACATCTCATCCTCGGAACAGTTCAGCAGGTCCAGCCCGTCCAACCGGATCGCGCCCGCGGCATCCGCACCGTTTGGCAGCAGTTGCATCACCGCCAACGCCGTCATGGACTTGCCCGAACCGCTTTCACCGGTGACGGCGACGATCTCACCCGACGCAACAGACAGGCTGACCTGTTTGAGGATGTCCATGCCATGAATCGACAGGTTGAGATTTTCGATTTCCAGCAAGCTCATGCGCGCGCCACCCGTATTCTTGGGTCCAGCCAATCCCGCAAACCGTCGCCCAGCAGGTTCAGCCCCAAAACAGTGACAATGATTGCAAGCCCCGGAATCAGAGCCAAATGCGGGGCAAAACTGACCATCGTCTGCGCATCTGCCAACATCCGGCCCCAACTGGGCGTAGGCGGTTGCGCACCCAACCCGACATAGGACAGGCCCGCCTCGGCAAGAATGCCAAGGCTGAATTGGATGGTGCCCTGTACGATCAGCAAGTTCGCCACATTAGGCATGATATGTTCCGCCGATATCCGCGCCGCGCCCTTGCCCGAGACCCGGGCGGCCAGGATGAACTCTCGCTCCCACAGGGACAGCGCAGCGCCACGGGTGATACGGGCAAAGACCGGAATGTTGAAGATACCGATGGCAATGATGGCGTTGACCGCCCCGGCACCGAAAACGGCAGTGATCAGGATGGCGATGACCAACGACGGGAAAGCAAAAACCAGATCGTTGCCGCGCATGATCACCTCATCCAGCCACGTGCCTTTGCGCGCCGCTGCCGCCAGACCAAGTGGCACGCCCAATGTCATGCCGATCCCCACCGCCACCAAGGCCACAGCGATTGAAGTGCGCGCACCCACCATGATCATTGAGAACATGTCCCGCCCAAAATGATCGGTGCCAAACCAGTGCTGCGCGTTGGGTGGTTGCAGCTTGGCGGGAATATTCAGCGCGGCGTGCGCATAGGGCGTCCAGACAAAGGAAAGTGCGGCCGCCAAGACCACCAGCGAGGAGAGCACTGCACCAAGGATGAGGTTGCGGCTCATGTCCTGCTCCTCAGACGGGGGTCAACGGCGGCATAGGCGAGATCAACCAGAAAATTCACCGTGATCACTGCAAAAACCAGTAGCATGACCACGGATTCCACCACGATCAGATCGCGGGCCGAGATCGCTTGAAACACCAGCCGCCCGAGGCCGGGCAGGTAAAACACCTGTTCGATAATGATGGACCCGGCCAGAAGAAAGGAAAACTGCAGCCCGATGATGGTCAACACCGGGATCAGCGCATTGCGCACCCCGTGACGCCACAGCGCCTGTCGGCGGGACAGGCCCTTGGCCCGTGCGGTGCGCATGAAATCCTCACCCAGAATATCCAGCAGGGCCGACCGCATGACCCTTGCAAGAATCGCCGCCTGTGGCAGAGCCAGCGCTATGGCTGGCAGGGTCAGCGAGTGTAGACCGGTCCAAAACCCATCGTCCCAGCCTGCGAACCCTCCAGCGTTGAACCAGCGCAGATTGATGGCAAAGACCAGCACCAGCATCATGGCAAACCAGAAATTTGGCACGGCGATGCCGAGCTGTGTGGCCCCCATGACCGCCACATCGCCGGGCCGCCCCCGGCGCGCAGCAGCGTAAATCCCTGCGGGAAAGGCGATCAGGGTTGAAAGGGTCAGTGCATAAAGCGCCAGCGGCAGCGACACCCAAAGTCGGTCCGCAATCATCTGCGACACCGGCGTGCGATAGGTGTATGAAGTGCCGAAATCCCCGACCAGCATTCCGCTGACCCAGTTGAAATAGCGCTGCGGTTTGGACACATCCAACCCCAGCTCGGCCCGCAGCGCGGCCAGCGTGTCCGCCTGCGCGTTGACGCCAAGCATGAAGGATGCCGGATCGCCCGGCGCGACCTCGATCACTGCAAAAATGACCACCGAGGCGATAGCCAGGCTGATCACCAGCGAAATCAGACGTTTGAGGGCATAGCGTAGCATTACAAACAGGTTACGGGTGCGAGCGGCGCCTACGCAACAGCTACTTGTAGGACTGCTGCTCTTGCCGGACCAAATCAGTCGCGCAGGTCGAAAGCTTCGCCGCGGGTGCGCTGTCCACCAGCGTTTCCAGATTTGTCTCGGTCCGGGCCAGTGCCGCCCGACGAAGGACCATCAGGCGCGCGCGAGGACTGTCCAGAAACTGCTCCTGCGGGATGAGCGTTTCCAGCGGGCTGTCGATGCGGATGACCTCGAAATAGCCGCCAAACAGGGCAAGGAAGGCAAAGGCGCAGTTTGGTGCCTCGGCCCCGCATTGGTCAGAACAGAGCTGCGCGATGGGGCGGGTCGACTGGGATGTCATCAACCAGTTTTCCACCGCCGGGCGCCAGCTATTGTCCACAGACAGATCGCCATATCCCAGCCCCAGGGCCAGCAATCCCGCCATGCCCAGCGCCTGATCGGAATTCATGTCAACTGGATCAGGCTGAATGTGGCGCAGCGCTGCCAGACCGTCGCCGCGCGGCTCGGGATCGACCGTCAGATAACTCAGATAAGGTTTGAGGTCCTGCATCAGCTGCCCATCCGCCAACAGATCGCCGCGCATTTCTGGATCGCCATAGAGCGCCACGATTCGCGTCGGGTAGTCCGTAGCTTGATGTTCTCCCAACGCATTGAGCTGTGCAATCAGCTTCGGGTCTGGTGTGGGGCGTTTGGCATCCAACAGCGCTTGGGCAAGCTCATTTCCACCTTTCGCCTCGACCAACAGCCAGGATCGGCCAAAGGCCGTCAGGTCTTTTTGACGAAACAGCTTGCGCGAACCCTTTCGGCCCAGCGATTGGCGGAACGGAGATGGTCCAAGATCGGCGGTTTCAATTCGCCCCAACAGCAGACGAGCCTGCGCGTTGCCATCAGCCGCCAGTTCTGCCAGCAGTGGCAGAGCGCGTTCATCATCGCCCTCCAGCCACAGTGTCACCGCCTGTTCAAGCGGCGTATCCCCTTTGGCGACCGGCGCAATCACGGCTAAAACCGCAATCATCAACGCAACGAGGGTTGATCTTCTCATGCGCCGGTCTCCTCTCTGGAACTGGTCTTATTCCGCCCAACTGATGGCGGTCAGGTCGATGGCCGCTGTGGGTGCGTTTTCCCAAAGGCCCTGAACGCCAGCCTTGGCAACGCCAAGCTTGGCCAGCTGGAACAGATACCCGTTGACGTAATCATTTGCGATCAGACGCTGCGCTTCGCCCAACAGGCGGGTACGCTCATCAGGGTCGGTGGTGGCGTTCAACGTCTCCATCAGCGTCTGAAAGTCGATGCTGTCATACTGGAAATAGTAGTCGGGCCGCGCATAGATGCCGATATCCATCGGCTCGGTATGGCTGACGATAGTCAGACCAAAATCCTTGCCCTTGAACACCGATTCCAGCCACTGCGCCCATTCGACATTGATGATTTCAGCCTCAATCCCGACCTCGGCCAGTTGCGCGGCGATGATCTCGCCTCCGCGGCGAGCATAAGAAGGCGGCGGCAGGTGCAGAGTGGTCTTGAACCCTTCGGCATAGCCCGCATCGGCCAGCAACTGCGCGGCCTTCTTGGGGTCATACGCCGAATTGCCGGTCAGATCGACATAGGCCGGGTTATGCGGGGCAAAATGCGTTCCGATGGGCGTGCCATAGCCGAACATCGCGCCGTCAATAATTGCCTGACGGTCGATGGCATGGGCCAGCGCCTGCCGCACCCGGATGTCGTCAAAGGGCGGCTGCTTGTTGTTGGTGGACAGAATCGTCTCACCCTCGGTCGAGCCGACAAGCACCTGAAAGCGCGGATCAGCCTCGAACTGCGGCATGTTCTCAGGCGCCGGGAAAATGTCGAACACATCCACATCCTCGGCCATCATGGCGGCAAAGGCGGCGGTCGGGTCCGAGATGAACTTGAATGTAGCAGACTCTAACGCGGGCTGATCACCCCAATAGTCGGGGTTTCGCGTCAGCGTGATGCTGTCCCCCTGCACCCAGTCCCCAAAGGCAAACGCGCCGGTGCCGACCGGGTTGGTCTTGATCGCCTCTATGCTTTCGGGGGCGACAATCACCGCATCCCCCCAGGCCATATTGAACAGGAAATTCCCGTTTGGCCCTGACAGGGTGACCTTGACGGTCAGCGGATCCACGACCTCAACGCTTTCGATCCCGGCAAACAGGGCCTTTTGTGCATTGGCGCTGTCTTCAGCGCGGGCCCGGTCGAGGCTGAATTTGACGTCCTCGGCATCCATGGTGGTGCCATCGTGGAAGGTCACACCATCGCGCAGCTTAAAGGTATAGACGGTGCCGTCGTCTGATATCTCCCAGCTTTCCGCCAGCCCGGGCACGACCGATCCGTCGCCCATGAACCGGGTCAGACCTTCGAAGATATTGGTATAGACAACCGAATCGATGGCCTGTGCCGCAGCGCTGGTCGGGTCCAGATGCGGCGGCTCAAGCTGCATTGCGATGGTGATGTCGGATTTGGCCAGGGCTTGGGTGGCTATCAAACTGGCTCCAATCGCCAGCGCCGATGCAAAAGACCGAAACATCTGCTTTGTCATATCGTTGTCTCCCCACTGAAACTGCGTGGTCCTGCATGTCGCGGACCGGTCTGCGGACCAATGTCCCTTTAAACCTTAGGTCAATCAAGGAAATGTTCGCGCAACCGGGCTATCTTTGGCCCGGCCCAATCTGCTATGCCGCACCGCAACATGAACCGCGAGGAGCGAGCATGAGCGCCACCGCCCGCAAAAGAGCCCCGAATGCCGTGGATATTCGCGCCCGAAAAGGTGGCGAGCCACTGGTCAGTCTGACCGCATATACAACTCCGATGGCCCGACTGATGGATGATCATTGCGACTTTGTTCTGGTCGGTGACAGTGTCGGCATGGTGCTACACGGGTTGGAATCCACCCTTGGCGTGACGATGGAGATGATGATCCTGCATGGTCAGGCTGTTGCTCGCGGGCTGGACAAGGCGATGATGGTCATCGACATGCCCTTTGCCAGTTACGAGGAAAGCCCCTCACAGGCGTTCCGCAATGCCGCCCGCCTGATGGCGGAAACCGGTGCCGGTGCCGTCAAGCTTGAGGGTGGGGTCGAAATGGCCGAAACCATCCGCTTTCTGGTCAAGCGCGGCATCCCGGTGATGGCGCATATCGGCCTGACCCCACAGTCGATCAACACGCTGGGCGGCTACAAGGTGCAGGGCCGTGATGATCAGGCACAGACGGTACTGGCCGATGCCCATGCCGTGGCTGATGCAGGCGCCTTTTCCCTTGTGTTAGAGAAGGTTCCGCAGGGTCTAGCCAACCAAATCACTGCCGAGGTCGCCATCCCTACTATCGGCATTGGCGCGTCCGCCGAATGTGACGGGCAAATACTTGTGGTGGACGACATGGTCGGCTTTTTCACCGCTTTCAAACCGAAATTCGTCAAACGATATGCCGAGCTGGGGCCACTGGCCGAGGCCGCTATAGCCGAGTACGCCGCCGAAGTGCGCGCACGCGCTTTCCCCGCCGATGAACATGTCTTTGCCGATCAGGCTCCGTCACAGGGCTCAGCTAAATGACCGCTCCGATCCTGCGTCGCCTCTCCGATCTGCGCGCCTTGACCGCCAACTGGCGCAAGAATGGTGAGGCAATCGGCGTCGTCCCAACTATGGGCGCGTTGCATCCGGGGCATCTGTCTCTGGTTGAGGCGGCCAAAAATGGCACCGACCGAGTTATCGTGACGATTTTCGTGAACCCAAAGCAGTTTAACAACCCCGAGGATCTGGCCAATTATCCGCGCACCGAAATCGAAGATGCTCAGAAACTGGCGCCCTATGGCGTTGATGCGATTTATGTGCCGGACCCGGACGAGATCTACCCGCAAGGCTTTGCCACCAGCGTATCTGTAACTGGCCTGACCAATGTGATGGAAGGCGAATTCCGCCCCGGTCATTTCGATGGCGTCGCAACTGTGGTCGCCAAACTGTTCCTGCAAACCCAGGCAGACAGAGCCTATTTTGGGGAAAAAGACTATCAACAGCTGCTGGTCGTGCGCCGCATGGCGCGCGATCTGGATATCCCGATCGAAGTGATCGGCTGCCCCACGGTGCGTGAACCCTCGGGTCTGGCCATGTCCTCGCGCAATCAGCGCCTCTCGCCCGAGGGGGTGGAGATTGCAGCGCACAAACACCGCATCATGCTGGATCTGGCCAACGCGCTAAAGAACGGCGCCCCGTTCGACACACTGGCAGCACAGGCCAGTACCGATCTTTTGGCCGCAGGTTTTACACAAGTGGAATATATCCAACTGCGCTGTGCGGAATCTCTGAACCCGCTGACACATGCCGACCGACCCGCCCGCCTGTTTGCCGCGGCCTGGGCGGATGGAGTGCGTCTAATCGACAATATTCCCGTCTGAACACTCTGGTACGCAACCGACTGTTTGCGCTAAAGTCTCGCAAAACCAAATGCGAAGGGGGGCGCAGGCGTGACCTATATTCTTGCCATTGATCAGGGCACCACATCATCACGGGCCATTCTGTTCGACGCGGACATGCAACGGGCAGGCACCGCGCAGCATGAATTCACGCAGCATTTCCCACAAGAAGGCTGGGTCGAACACGATCCCGAGGAAATCTGGGACAGCGTCCTACGTGTCTGCCGCGAGGTGATGCAGAGCGTTGGCGCAACCCCCGATCAGATTGCCGGTATCGGCATCACCAACCAGCGTGAAACAACCGTGGTCTGGGATAAACAGACCGGCGAGCCTATCCACAACGCAATCGTCTGGCAGGATCGACGCACCGCCGATATCTGCGCCCGCTACAAGCAGGCCGGTTGCGAGGATGACGTGACCCAGCAGACCGGGCTGTTGCTGGACCCGTATTTTTCGGGCACCAAAGTCAAATGGCTACTGGATAATGTCCCCGGCGCCCGCGACCGCGCCGAGGCAGGCGATCTACTGTTCGGCACCATCGACAGTTTCCTGATCTGGCGCCTGACCGAAGGCTGCAACCACGTGACAGACGCCACCAACGCTGCCCGCACACTGCTGTTCGACATCCACAAAGGCTGTTGGAGCACCGAGATCTGCGATCTGTTGGATGTGCCCATGTCCATGCTGCCCGAGGTACAGGATTGCGCCTCGGATTTCGGAAAAACGACTCTGATTGGGGGAAATATCCCGATTCTGGGTGTTGCGGGCGATCAGCAGGCCGCGACCATCGGGCAGGCCTGTTTTCAGCCCGGCATGATGAAATCAACCTATGGGACGGGGTGTTTTGCGCTGTTGAATACCGGGCCACAGCCGGTCGCGTCGAAGAACCGCCTGCTGACGACGATTGCCTATCAGTTGGACGGGCAAAAAACCTATGCGCTTGAGGGTTCGATTTTTGTCGCAGGGGCCGCGGTGCAATGGCTGCGCGATGCGCTGCAGATCATCGAAACCGCCCCGGAAAGCGGCGAGCTGGCGCAGCAGGCCGACCCCAACCAGCATGTTGTGCTGGTGCCCGCATTTACCGGATTGGGCGCGCCCTATTGGAAACCAGATTGTCGGGGCGCGGTCTTTGGCCTGACCCGCAATTCCGGGCGGGCAGAATTTGCCAAGGCAACACTGGAAAGCATCGCCTATCAGACTCGTGACCTTTGGCATGCCATGCAGGGCGACTGGGGTGCAGATACCGATGTCATCTTACGCGTCGACGGCGGTGCCAGCGCATCTGATTGGGCGATGCAAGGCCTGTCGGATTACCTCGGCGCCGAGGTCGACCGACCCGTGATGCAGGAAACCACTGCTCTGGGCGCGGCCTGGCTGGCGGGTATGCGCGCGGGCATCTACCCTGATCAACAACAATTCGCAGAAACCTGGGCGCTGGATCGCCGGTTTGAACCCAAACTATCCGCAAATGACCGCGATGCCGCCTATGCACGCTGGCAACGCGCTGTTCAGGCGGCCATGGCGTTCTGATCGCTGCCGCATTTGGGCTCTGCTTTGTTCAAAGTTGGGTTCTTATGGGGCCACCTGTGCGAACGGTGAATTTCTACGGCAAGTCAGTGCTGCGAGTTAGGCTGATGGTCAATGTCGGTAGAGCGGACAAAGCTGCCCTTGATGTTTCCAGCCCGAACGGCTGCATTGTACTCGTATGCGACAGCCGCGGAACATAGCAAGGACAGGCAACTCAAGTGCTCCGCAACCGGCATCAGGATTCGCTTCGCGTATCGGTGTTCTCCGGCACTGACAGCGCCGTCGGCTATCTGTGTTGTTTGCCCTCAAAAGAGAGACTATCGCAAATCCAGTTTGCAGCGTCGCCGTGAGTTCGCGAACTCAACCGTAATGCATGAATTTGCGACACAACCCGATACGTCTCAGGCGCAATCTCGACAATTTCTCCTCCGTTCTTTTCCCAAATTGCAGCGTAGTGAATGGGGATCAAGCCTACATGCGCCCCCGCGAGGGTCAGATAGGTCGTTGATTCTATGTTGCCTTGAGAGATTTCCGAGTTTTGTTCGAGCAGACGGATATCTAGGCTTTCATCAATCGGATTGCTCAGGAAGCTATGGGCCGAGATCTTGCTTCGCCGAAGCATTTCCTTCAATGCGCCTGGGTTTTTGGTTCCGTTGCAGGGGTGATCCACGTGACAAAAAAGACCGCTGGGCTCGTCGTAGAGATGTCGAGCTTCAATGTCGCCGGGCAGTGTCTCGCCAACTCCAATCCCAACAATCGCAATATCTAGGCGACCAGCACGCAGCTCAGTCAGGCAATCAAGATAGTCGTAAACGCCAACTCTGATATGAAGGTCTTCAAACTCTCGACTTGCAGCACGCAACGTTTCTGCAAGTGGGTTGGCTGGGTCTGTCACAAGGCAATCGACAACCCCGATCCTGACCAGTTGTTCGGTTTTCCGGCCGATCTCATTGAGACGCGAGGCATATGAATCCAGATGCGACAGCAGCTGGTTGGTTTCGTTCAGAACCTCTTCACCATCCGGTGTCAGAGAAAATCCCTGTCGGCCCCGGTTGCAAAGCCGGACATTTAGTCGCTGTTCAAGGTTGGCAATATGTGAACTTATCGCTGGCTGGCTGATTCCCAGTTCGTCCTGCGCTTTGACAAAGCCCCCAGCCTCGGCGACGGCTTTGAAGACGCGCAGCAAACGCAGGTCGATATCGGTCAGTTTCATGTCTTTCCCCGGCGCTGATCTTTCTGAAAGCAAAGCAAAAAACTGGATGCATGTCGATTGGCTTATGCATGTATCACCAGAACAATATGGTTCGGGGGGCGGCGACTGCCTAAGGTTAAAGCAATCAACGATCCGCCGGGGGCGACCCGTGGCGGACAGACCAACAATCGGGAGCCCGAAAGATGAACCTGCGTAAACCAATTGCCCTCGCCGCCAGCGTGATTGCCTTTACTGGCAGCGCCGTGATGGCCGAAGAAATCACCGTCAGCGCGTGGGGCGGGTTCTTTGAAGAAACCCTGCGCGACGTGATCTATCCGGGTTTCACCGAAGAAACCGGCATCACCGTGCGCTCGATTGCGCAGCCCGCCGACCAAGCGTGGCTGACCCAACTGACGAACGCCGCCCGAGCCAAAACCGCCCCCGCCGACCTGTCCCTGGTCGCGGACGAGGTCTTTTTGCGCGGCCAGTCCATCGGGCTGTGGGCCAATCTGAACGCAGACAGCATCCCCAACACCGCCACCCTTCTGGACGGCTTCACGAAGACCAGCGAAGCGGGCGATCTGAACGCCGTGGGGGCCCTGTCGTGGTACACAACTTTCGTCACCAACACCGAAGCCGTGGCTGACGCCCCGACCTCGTGGGCCGATCTGTGGACCCGCGATTGGGACGGCAAGCTGGGCCTGACCTCGAACGCGAATAGCGGGTTGATGGAGGCCACCGCCCTGACCTTCTTCGGTGGCTACGAGATCATGGAGACCCGCGAGGGGCTGGAACAAGTCATCGCCAAAATCGCCGAGCTGAAGCCGCAAGTGCAGCTGTGGTATCGCGACGAAGGTCAGTTCCAGCAAAGCCTTGAAGCAGGCGAGTTGGTGGGCGGTCTGTATTACCATGACGTCACCATGCTGTCGGCTGCCGATGGTCTGCCGGTCGTGTCGACCTTCCCGAAAGAAGGCGGCGTCTTGGGTGACGCCTATTGGATCGTACCGCGCGATTCCAAAAACATCGAGGCAGCCGAGAAATTCATCAACTACATGATCCGCCCCGATGTGCAGGCCGCAATGGCCCGCAACCTTGGCATCGCTCCTGTGGGCAAGCGTGAGGCGATGGACCTGACGGACGAAGAGTTCGCATCCGTCGGCAGCGCAGGCACCCCGATCCGCACCCAGACCCATATCCACCTGCGTGAAGGGGATTGGCTGTCCGACAAATACCTCGAGATGATCTCGCAGTAATCGGTCTCTCCCTGCCGGGTCTGTGCGTCTGCACGGGCCCGGCGCTTATGAAAGTGTTCCGTGATGGCCCAGCTTTTGCTTCAAAACATCCAGAAATCCTTTGGCACTTTCCAGGCGCTGGAAGATGTCAGTCTGGACATTGCCTCGGGCGAGTTCATTTGCCTTCTTGGCGGCTCTGGCTGCGGCAAGACCACGCTTCTGCGCATCATCGCAGGGCTCGAGGAACAAAGCTCGGGTGACATGCTGCTTGACGATGCCGACTTGTCCGCCGTGCAATGCCACAAGCGCAATGTCGGCATGGTGTTTCAAAGCCTCGCGCTGTTTCCCCACCTGAATGTGGGTGAAAACATCGCCTATGGGCTGGAAATTCGCGGCGTCGGCAAGGACAAACGGCTGGAGCGCGCGCGGGATTTGCTTGAGGTTGTCGGGCTTACGGGGCTGTTTGATCGTCCGGTCTCGGCCCTGTCTGGCGGTCAGCGTCAGCGTGTCGCCATCGCGCGCGCCTTGGCCATCGAGCCCGCCCTGTTCCTGATGGACGAACCCTTCAGCGCCCTTGACGCGGGCCTGCGCGAGCACCTTCAGATCGAGGTGAAAAAGCTGCAACGCAAGCTGGGCGTCACAACAATCTTCGTCACCCACGACCAGAACGAGGCGATGTCGATCGCCGACCGGATCGTGATCCTGAACGAAGGCCGGATCGAACAAGCCGGCACCCCGACCGAGGTCTACGCGCGTCCCCAAACCCGTTTCGTGGCCGACTTCATGGGCACCAACAACATCTTCAGCCCCGAGTTTACGGCGGGCGGTCCCGTGATGCTGGATGGCGTCGATCTGGGCGCCGCCGTAGGGGATCTGAGCGGCCTGACCGGCAAGCACACCATCGCCGTGCGCCCCGAGTATGTGCGCTTGCAGACGGCATCCGAAGGCGGGTCCGGCCTGATCGGCACCGTCGATTTCACCCGCCACCTTGGCGCATCCATCGAAACCGAACTTAGCGTCGGGGACCGGACATTCATCCACACGATGGTGTCCGACCGCGCCCCCGAATTCAAAGTCAGAGACCGCGCCGAAATCAAATTCGACCTCGATCACGCATGGGTCATCCCGTCATGAAACACGCGCTTGCTCCATATCTGATCGGGCTTTTTCCGCTGGCGATGATGACGCTGTTCTTCCTCGCCCCGCTCGCCTTCATGGTGGTGGTCAGCTTTTACGAACGTGACCCGCTGGGCTTTTACAAGGTCGCCTTTGTCTGGGACAATTACGCCAAGTTCTTTACGTCCTTTTACTTCACAATCTCGATGCGCTCGCTGTGGTCGGCGTCGCTTGGCGCCGTGGTCGTGGTGCTTCTGGCCTTCCCGGCCATGTATATCATCGTCGACATGCACCGCCGCTGGCAGCTCTTTTGGGTGATCCTTTTGCTGTCGCTCATGTGCCTGAGCGAGGTGATCATCGGTTTCGCTTGGCTGATCCTATTTTCCGAAAACTCGGGCATCCCGAAATTCCTCGGCTGGGTCGGGCTGTGGAGCGACCCGCGGTCCCTGTCGCCCAGCTTCGGCGCGATGCTGATCGGGTTCATCACGCTGGGTTTCTCGCTGGTGGCGCTGATGTTTTTCCCGCAGATGGCGCAACGCGACCGCAGCATTGAAGAGGCCGCTCTGACCCTTGGCACCCCGCCCGCCCGCGTGTTTTCCAAGGTGGTTCTGCCCAACTTCCTGCCCGCAATCCTATCATCCGTCGTGACAATGTTTGTCTATTTCCTTGGCGTCTTCGTCATGCCCACCATGCTGGGCCGCCCGCAAGACTGGAACATGACCGTGATCATCACAGACAAGGCCGTGGGCGACGCCAACATGCCCTTGGGGGCCGCCCTGTCGGTCATCATGCTGGTCTTCACTTTGCTGATCATCGGGGGCCTCATGCTGGCCTCGCGCAAGAAAGGGACGCCGTCATGAGCACCCTTCTGAAACGCCTTTTCGTCACCGTCATCGCCATCGGGCTGATCCTGCCGTTCCTCATCGTCGCTGGCGTCTCGATCAGTGCGGAAAGCAACATTTCCTTCCCCCCAAACGAGCTGTCGGCGCGTTGGTATACCGAGCTATTGACCCAGAAAGACTGGCTGATCCCGATCCGCAATTCGCTGGTGATCGCGGCCTTTGCCGGGCTTCTGGCCGTATCCATTGCGCTGGCCGCGAACTATGTGCTGTGGCGGCTGAAATCGGGCTTCGGCAAGCTGGTCTTCGCGCTTGGCGTCGGGCCCTTCATGCTGCCCCCGATCATCATCGCCATGGGCGCCAGCGTCTTTTGGGCCGAAATGGGCTGGTATGGCCGGGCCGAGGCGACCGTGATCTCACATGGCGTGTTCTTCGTCACCCTGCCACTGGTCATCATCGCGCGCGGGTTTGCCGCCCTGTCCGATGACGTGATCGAGGCCTCGCGTACCATGGGCGCGACCCCGTGGCAGACCTTTGCCAAGGTGATTTTCCCGCTGGTCCTGCCCTATGTCATCACCGGCTATGCGCTGGTCGCCATCATCAGCGTCAATGAGTATCTGATCTCGTATATGGTGTCCGGCTTCGCGGTCGAGACCCTGCCCATCCGCATCTTCAACAACGTGCGCTATGGCTATACGCCGGTCGTCGCCTCGGCCGCGATGGGCTTTGCGCTGCTGACCATCGGCGTGTTGCTGGCCCTGTCCATGGTCACCGATCTTCTGAAACTTCTCGGGGCATCGCGCGACTGACGCGCGTCCCATTCAACAGGAATATAGCCATGCAAAAACTGTCCCGACAGGATCTGGAAGACATCCTTTACGGCGCGGCCATCCTTGGCACCGGCGGCGGCGGCGAGCTGTCAGACGGGCTGGCGATGATCGACGACGCGCTGTCGAAGGGCAAAGAGTTCATCATGGTCAGCCTTGATGAGGCTCCACAAGACGCGCTGGTCTGCACGCCCTATATGCTGGGCGCGATCTCGGCCTTGCCAGAGGAAGAAGAGCGCAAATACGCCCGCCTGCCCCGCACCGGCATCCCCTCGATCCTGGCGGCCTATGACCGGTTCCAGACCTATCTGGGACGCGAATTCTATGGCACCATTTCGTGCGAGCTTGGTGGGTCTAACACAGCCACGTCCTTCTATGCCGCCGCCATGGCCGGGGCCTATATCATTGACGCCGACCCCGCAGGGCGCGCGGTGCCCGAGATCACCCATTCGACCTATTATATCAACGGCCTACCCGCCGCGCCCATCGTCATGGCCAACGAATTTGGCGAGGCGATCATCTGCGAAAACGTCATGGATGACGAACGTGCCGAGCATATCGTCCGCGCCCTGTCCAAGGTCAGCCGCAACGACATCGCCGCCATCGACCACGCCCTTGAAATCCACGAGATCCGCGACGCGGTCATCCCCGGTGCAATTTCTTTGGCCATGAATATGGGCCGGGTTTGGAGAGAAACGCGCGCGCAAGCTGGCAATGTAGCTCAGGTTATTGCCGATCACGGGGGGGGCGTCGTTGTCTTCCGCGGCAGCGTGGATGACTGTGATTGGGAAACCAGAGACGGATTCACTTATGGAAACATTTCCATTTTAGGAGACAGTGGGTTCGAAGGAGACACCTACAAGATCTGGCTCAAAAACGAGAACATGGTTGGAAGACTGAATGGTGAAGTTCATACAACCATTCCCGATTTGATCTGCCTAATCGACACCGAATCCGGAGAACCGGTTACCAACCCGAACTACTTCACCGGCCAACAGGTTGCCGTGGTCGTACTACCTGCTCCGAGACCCTTCACAACGCAAAAGGGACTGGAGGCATTTGGACCTGGCTATGTTGGCCTGGATGAACCTTACCGCCCTACGGTCTCCCAACCATAGCAACAAGTTTGGTGATTTTGTTAGAACTTGATTTGCTCGCGAAGTCGTCAAACGGCATATAAGAGACGCGAAAACAGGGTTCTCGGCATCTGCGCTCTGCGCAATATCCCAAAGAGGTTCATTGCTACGAGCAGTCATCCAGCTTGAACAGTGACGGCGGGTGCCTTCCCACTTGCATTGCGAGATTGACGAGAAACCGGTTGCTACACCTTTGCAGCATATAGCCGACGTTTTCCCTTTCGTGAGATGAACGTCTAATCTGGGCCGTCCTCAGGTGTCGCTATGTCCGCCTACAGAGCTTCGCCACCGTTCGTGCAAGCCGCAGCATTCGACACTATGGGCTCGAAGCAGACGTTCGGTTAATTCCGCTGAATGTCCGCCTTGCGGACCAAGCCGCCCTCAGATGGTATCGCTTGCATGTCTGCGTTACATTGGAACGGTCGTCGCCTAGAACAGCTTGCAATTCTATCGCGACGGAAACCCGAATAGTGGATGTCCATGTCCGACACAATCCTAGCTGCTGAACCAACTATCCGCATTATTGCCTTCCTATCCGTCCTGGCGGCGATGGCACTTTGGGAAGTGGCCGCACCCCGGCGAAGTCGGGATATTCCGCGCGTTATCCGATGGACAAACAACCTTGCGCTCGTGGTGCTCGACACCGCCATCCTGCGGCTGACCTTTCCAATCCTCGCAGTTGGTCTCGCAGCCATGGCCGAGGATCGCGGATGGGGGCTCTTCAATAACATCGAGGCGCCGGTTTGGGTTGCCATCGTGGTCTCCATGCTGCTTCTAGATCTCGCAATTTATCTTCAGCATGTGATGTTCCACGCCGTACCGGGGCTTTGGCGTCTGCACCGGATGCATCACGCCGACCTTGATTTTGACGCGACTACTGGCTTGCGTTTCCATCCGGTAGAAATCCTCATCTCGATGGGGATCAAGCTAGCGGTCGTAGCAACCTTGGGGCCGCCCGCTGTCGCCGTGCTCCTTTTCGAGGTGACCCTGAACGCTACCGCGCTCTTCAATCACGCAAACATTGAATTGCCGCGTCCGGTGGATCGAATTCTCAGATGGATCGTCGTCACTCCAGACATGCACCGAGTCCACCATTCAGTCGATCCAAGCGAGACCAACTCGAACTTTGGCTTTAATCTACCGTGGTGGGACCGACTTCTAGGCACTTACGTTGCGCAACCCAAGAAGGGGCACAAAAGCATGGAAATCGGCATCAAGCAGTTTCGCACACGCCGAGACCTCTGGCTCGACCGAATGCTGATTCAGCCGCTGCGCGGCCCGGCGAGCGGAGGTGCCCTCGACGCCGCGAGCCAACAGATGCGATCTTCATCTGTCTCGTCCGGGCAAACCAAGCTTGGCAATGACCAAATAGACCAATAGCGCTGAACCAAAGACTGCTTTGCCGCGCTTGAGTGTTATGCGCAAGGCTTTAAGCGTCGGCAGAAAAGTCCGCAAAGTGGACATACATCGCGATATTGCAAATGACCGCGTGGAGCCCATACCTGTGTAGTTTGCCCTCCGCAGCGAATGTCAGCTTGTCCCAGCTGTTCTATGCTCATGCGCTGCTTCCTCGTGCCGTTCCTCAAGAGCCTGACGAATGATCTGGTACGAAGATGACAAGAAGAGGCTTGCCATGATCGCAGCAACTATTAGGTCAGGCCAACCTGTTGCCGTGCCCCAGACGCCTAACGCGGCAATCATAACAGCTACGTTGCCGATGGCGTCGTTCCGCGAGCATAACCAGACTGATCGCACGTTGGCGTCTCCATCCTTGTAGCTAACAAGCAAGAATATGGCTCAAGTTCACTCGAGCGCTCGGCAATGGACCTCGCGATCAACGTCGTGGTGAGGTCCATAGCAACCTTCTAAGCCGTGGCCATGCCAATTGCCTTGATGGTGCCTGCCCATGCACCCTGACAATGCAATCACTATGACCAAGAATGCCGCTCTGCGCGGGTGCTTGATCCAACAGTTCTGTTCCATGTGCAAACCAACCTAGTAACAATCCGGCTACCTTTGCTTTGACGCAGGTCAACACCCCATTGCGGCAGCTTCCAAATAGCGGCAGTTAGTCTATCGTGAACAGCTCCTGTTTTTCAGCAACACCGCGCAATCTGTATTGCCCCAGGGAAACAAGACTTGGAATGGAGCCCACCAAGTCGCCCGCCACCTTGTCGGAAACAACAATGTTCTGATCAAGCGCACTGCACATGCCTAAAATGCGCGAAGTTGTGTTTACCGCTGGGCCGACCACTGTGAAATCTAAGCGAGATCTACCGCCGATGTTGCCGTAAAGAACATCGCCTGCGTGCAACGAAAGAGTGAAGCCGGTCGTTGGCAAACCATCCGCTTGCCGTCGTTGGTTGAGTTCCTCAAAAGTATCTCGCAACTCCGCTGCCGCGTAAATTGCGACGCGGCGAGCGTCCGGAACTTGATTGATATCGAAGATGGCAAGCATTCCATCTCCCATGAATTTCAGAACGTTACCGCCATTGCGTTCGACTACGTCAACAGCTTCCGCGAAGTAGTCGTTTAGCAATTCTATGATTGAGTCCCCCGGAAGCGCCTCTGACAATTTGGTAAATCCTTGCAGGTCAAAATACCAAATCACCGCTGAAATAGATTCCGATGAACCTCGGGTGATGTCCCCGGAAAGAACGCGCCTACTGGCGTCTTTGCCCAGATATGCGGCTGTAATGTCTTCAGCCATCAATCGGTTCGCCCCACATTTCAGCGTCAGGCAAAGTGGAGATATCAGTTGACGCAAACCATCAAGTTGCTCGCTCGTGAAGCCCCCGTTCGCGTCAGTTGTCAATGAGATTATAGCACCTTCATAGGCCTGCATTGGATCGACTGGCGTAGTATTGTCCTGAATAAGGAAAAACCGTTTAACAGCGAAGTAGTCAGTTGCACCGCGCTCGCGAAGTTCGTCGAAGATCGGAAAGTTGAGCGCGGGTTCTTCGACTGTCAGATCTTGTCTGATCTCTTCAACGTTGTTTGCCAAAAGATAATAAATTGGGCTTAGAACGTATTCCTCAGGCGCATCCATTCTTCGGACAAAGTTCTCTCGCTCATGACCGCCATCCCTGTGCCAGCGAAAAGCGACAGTCCCAATCTCGGGATGATGAGCGCGAACAGTGATGTTTGCTCTTTGAAGCGGAATTCCTGCCGAAACAAGACGGTTGCAGAATGCTTCAAGCCAGAGCTCCACAGGCGCATTCTCTAAGCCCTGTTGAACCAGCCAATCTGCTATGTCCTGGGTGGCGGCAGTCAGTTCCCAGTTTTGGACTAAAGGAGCTGCCATGGTGTCCTCTTAATGAGCTATCTGAACAGTTGGCTCTTAGTCTAATTCACTTCAAGGACACATCAAATTCAATTCTCCCACTGCGCTTGCAGCCCTAAGGTATATGCTGATCTTGTGGCGTATTGCACGCGCGACACTTGGGCAATGGTCGCAATTCATCAGGAATTGCTGGCGATGTGAGCTGTGGCGCATACCGCAAGACTTTTGCGACTGAGCTCTGCGGGGTATCTGTGTGATCTGTCGGCGTTGAGGCAACCGAAATACTCAATCTTGCCACTCCAACCGATACAAGGCGTGGTGACCGCGTAGACCTTTCAGAAGTCTGGGTTCAATTTCAGAGCAGCCTGATCAGATCATTTCAATCTTCGCCGTCGGATAAACTTCTGTTCTGCATTTCAGCAGCCCGTAGCTTGTCGATTGCCGCAGCGCGGTTTTTTTGCATTTTTGTCTTCGGGCCTTGCTTGTATGCCCTAAGGTTATCCAACTTTGGTCCTCAAATAGAAGTACTTAAAAATGCTCTGTCACGCATCAGCTTGTTATGATTGCCAGAATACTGGCACGACGCTTTTTACACAGCTTCTCTTAACCGCATTGCGACACCGCGCCTAGTCGGTAGCATTGGTGGTGTGTCAGTATGGTTTAACTCGGCCAACGTTTCTAATCGCAAAGAAATCTGGGGAGTTTTTCTATCTCCTAGTCTAGAAACTCCCACATGAGCCGTTATCCATTGCCTTTAGGATCACGTTTTCCGTGAGTATCGCTATCGATGATTTGACCCTTTTTATGAACAGCGCCATCGCGTGAAGCATGCTCTCTCACCTCGCCGCCTCCAGTCGATATTGCTAATTTTTTGGCTATTTCTTGGGCTTCCGCCTTCGTTCTTGCGGTTGCAGACGCTTTCTGTCCACCCGCTTTTAAAACCTTCCAACCCTCGCCATCTTTCGAAATATGATAATCAGACACTCAGTGAATCCTAGATTTTTTCAGCATTACACATGATGATAGAAGCACAACCATCGGTTGCGTCAAGAGTTTCCGCAAGGTAGCCCTGTTTATTAGACTTCAGGTTGCCGCGTCCAAGGTTTTGGGCCAAAGATGCAAATCTTTGGGCGAAATGCAAAGCTATGGGCGCACCTACAAAAATTGTAGGTGTGCTCATAACGCTGCGCGCGCAACACTGATTACATTCAGAAAATTACGGAGTCTGCGCCCATAACCTTGCGCGAGATTTGCGCATAAGTTTGCATTTTTTGCCCATAAGTTTGCGCGGCGCGTAGAATGCGTTCAATTTATAGTAGTCCTTGCATAACTCAATCGACTTTCGACGCTCATCCATAATCAAGAGTGCACTCTGGTCGAAAAAATTCAACCCTAGTCAGTGGGAAACAGTTCTAAGGCAATTGTGAGAGACTTGTTGGCCAAGATAACGTCGAGCGCCTTGTCTGAGCCGATCTTATTTTCCTAGCTAGTACCGCATACTCATTATCGAGCATCCGAAAGTGACGGCGCCGAGATCGGTTGCCTGCCATTGAAGCTGAAGCTTCGGGTTGAGATCAATGCCAGCTGATCAGTCGAGACGCGGATTCACTTGCGGAGCTACGGCGCATCTCGCCCGAAGCGCTGGTTGAGGTAGGACAATCTGGATGGATGCAATAACTATTCCTACGCGGGCGATATTGCTGTCCACCTGCTCGTGCAGGACCCGGTGGCCACCTTCAAATTGCGGACATTAGCATTCGGGCCAAGTCGTCAGGCCTATCGATCATCACGTAGTGCCCGAATGGCACCGAAATCGCCGTCCACCCCGGCTGATGTTGATATCGCTCGAAAAAAGGTTGGCCAAGCCCTGGAACCCAGCCGGTGGCATAGATGTAGGTCCGCTTTAACACCTTGGCTCCGCCGCTCACCAGTTGAATCGGTTGCTCAAATGTCTTGAGTGGTTGCGCGACAGTTCGGCGGTCCACCCACGCACAGTCTGCTCCGTTCGCCGAAAAAGCCTCCGCTGGGCCCGGCGCGACTTTACCATCGACGGCACTATCACGAAGCCCCGCCGCGATATCCGCAGGCAAAACGTCCAAGGCAGCCTGCCCATCGCCCGGCACGAGCGCATCGAGGAACACAAGTGAGCGAATTTGGTCGGGCGCTCTATCCGCGACTCCGGTGACAACCATGCCGCCATAGCTATGACCACACAAAACAATGTCGGAGAGTTCTTCGCACGTGATCACCCCCAGGACATCCTCGATATGCATGGCCAGATCGGTTTCGTCACTCACGAGGTGAGCACGTTCACCCACCCCTGTCAGTGTCGGGGTGAAAACGTCGTGGCCCTCCCTGCGCAGAAGGGCGGCTACGCGCGCCCAGCACCATCCTCCTTGCCACGCTCCATGGACCAAAACAAATGTCGCCATACCCGCTCAACTCCGTCGATACTGTAATGACATTAGATTCAACAGGGCCGCCTCGTCCACATCATCGTTTGGACGTTCAGCGTCGATCCCCTGCATATCTACACGGCTCTCGAACCCTTCAATCAAATGGCCATACTAAAATCATAAATTACGATTTGATTATACATTATGTATGAGTATCCTCCCACATAGAAACAGCATGTAGAGCGAAGCCGCAGGAGGTATTGGTGGGTCACGTTAAGTCGTTAGTCGCGATTTCGCTAACTGCATTGGTAACAATATTCCCCAACCCAAGCGTCGCAAACGAAATCTCAGAGCAGATTGCTTCTCTACTCGGTGCCAAGTTGGACGTGAGTAGCACGCTACCTGACAGCAAGAGCTTGGATGCTGAAATCCTAGTGCCGCGTTTTTACGAAGAGAGGGACTTCACTCCTGCGTGGGCACGCGATGTATTGTCGGACGAACTCTTTGATGAGTTGGATAGTGCAATAGAACAGGGCTTCAGACCAGAAGACTTTGACTTAGCGGAGCTTCAAGCCGCTTTTAAGGCCGCCCAAAGTGGGGATGTTTCTAATCAAGCATTGTTCGATATTCTGGCAACTGACGCTGCCGTGAAATTGGTTCATCATTTGGTGTTCGGGAAAGTTGACCCAAATGCACTAGACGACGATTGGAACTTCTCAAAGCCGGTCATTCAACAAGACCCAGCCGTTGTCCTGAATCAGTTTCTTCAAGGTGAAGGTTTTAGCGCGTTAATCGAACGCATCGATATCGACAATGCGCAGTATATGATGCTTGTCGAAGCACTGAGTAAGTATAAGGCCATTGCTTTACAGGGCGGTTGGACCAATGTTCCGGATGAAACCGTTCTTAAACCAGAAATGGTAGATCCTGCCGTCGCTAAGCTGCGCGAAAGGCTGGCGGCAGAAGGCTACGTTGAAACAAGCGGTTCTTCTGAAGATGGCGAAAACGGCACAAACCCAGCTTGGGTTTACGACGATAGCTTGGTGAAAATAGTCAAATCTTTTCAGAGTCGGCATGGATTGGAAGCCGATGGGGTCATTGGCGGTAAGACGTTCGCATCGCTAAACAAACCGGTGGCAGACCGCATAAACAAGCTGCGTCTCAGCTTGGAACGCGGCCGATGGCTTATGCGGGAAGTCGACGACGAATTCGTGCTGGTGAACATTGCAGGAGCCCGCACATATTTGGTCACATCGGATGGCACGCTTTGGACCACTAGATCAATCACAGGTTCAGCCTACCGAAAGACCCCGGTGTTTCGAGACGAAATCAAGTACATGGAATTCAATCCCACCTGGACCGTTCCCGCCTCGATTTTTCGTAAAGACAAACTTTCGCGCATCCGCAAGGATCCAGCCTATCTGACACGAAACAACTATGTCGTTCGGAACAAGGATGGCCAGACGATCCCCGCAAATGCAGTAAACTGGGGGGCGAATAACCCCGGCGTGACCCTGGTTCAGCAGCCGGGCCCTGACAATGCGCTGGGTTTGGTTAAGTTCATGTTTCCAAACAAATACGCTGTATACTTGCACGACACAAACGACAAAACCCTATTTGACCGAAACGAGAGAAATCTCAGTTCCGGCTGCGTTCGCCTTGAGTATCCGTTCGAGTTCGCGAGCCTTCTGATGGAGGGAGAGCCAGATTGGAGCCGACAGAAGATGCAGTCCATTCTGGATAGCGGGAAGACAACGCGCGTTGATCTACCTGAGCCAATGCCAGTTCTTTTGACATACTGGACAGCGTGGGTCGAAGACGGGGTCGTTCATTTCCGCGAGGACCCATACGAGCGGGATGCTCGTATCCTGACAGCATTGGACCGATGAGCACGAAATGCGCGGCGCGCGAGAACCGAATTATGTGCCCAACTTTTTCAGTAGATTGGCAAACGCTGAATTGCAGATAGGCAAAACGGTGTAGGCGACGAAAGGGGGATGCATGAGGACTTGGCTGTTTAGGACAATTGGGATTGTCGTACTACTTGTGTTTGCAACAATCGCACTTGTTTGGTTGCTACTTGCTGCGCCGCTATTCTCGGAGATGCGACGTGACCTGGTCGAAAAAGTCCTTTCTGAACAAATCGGACAACCGATTGTGGTCAACGACGATGTTAGTGTCGCGCTTGGACGCATTACCCACATTTACGTCGGTGGTGTGGTTATCCCGAGCCAAACAATGCCGGAAACATCTCTTGCAGAATTGAACCTTCTGGAACTGGAATTGGATGTTGCCGCTTTGGCCAATCGACGCCTGCACTTTGACAACCTCGTCGTTGACGGTCTCCAGGTGAATTTCCTTACAGCTGCTGACGGCACTACAAGTTGGCGAAAAGGCCGACCGACGCCAAAACCTGAACCCGAAAACGCCACGGAAGAGGACAATCAAGAGGCTATTGCTGAGACAGGCGGGTCCAATGAGGGCGACCCAGAAGGTAGCGGGATCCTCTCATTCCTGAGCGACAAGAATGTAGCTTTCACATCCATTGGGTTGAACATTGATGATCAAACCACTGGCTTTTCGTTCGTGTTTGACCTCCAGTCTCTCACTCTGGAACAGGTAGACAAAGGGCAAAGAACAAAGGTCTCGGGGACAGGCTCCGTCAACGGCCAAAGTTTCGAAATCGAGGGTGACTATCCTCATAGTGCACCGTTTACGACGCGTGCCAATTTTGGCGAAATGACGGTAAGCTACGACGGCGAACCATTTTCAGAAAGCGAGGGAGGCGGCTATCGTGCTGTCTTGCAAATGGACACTGGTGAATTCGGTGACTTTCTTGAAGTCATTGGGCTGGAGCGAGTTCTGGAAGGGAATGGCCAGTTGCAAGCAGAGCTTGTTTCTCAGGATGCTCTGAAAATCGAGACCTTCACGACCACCGTAAACCTTGAGGACGGACAGCAACTTACAGCTGAAGGGTCGATAGAAGACCTCTACACAGCTCGGGGCGTTGATCTGTTATTCGACGCGCGGCTATATCCTGAGGGGCAGCCGCCGAACGCTGCAAAGAGTTTCCAAGAGCTGAAGTTTACAGCCTTTGAAATGCACATGGTGGGATCCCTTGCGTCTTTCGAGTTCGAGAAACTTCTGTTCCAAACTAACGCATTTGATCAAGGCCTGGACGTGATCGGACCAGCCTCTATCGAACGCATTCGCCGCATGCCCGATGGTCGGCTTGCGATGCTGGGCATCGCCTTACAGGCTGGACCCGTAGAGGACCCAATTCTAAAGGCCGACGGCGAAATTCTCGACCTGCTTCAGCTTCAGGACGTGACTTTCGAAGGCACACTCAACGGGCCGGCCAAATTGATTTTGCCAAATATGGATGAAGATTTTGTCGATCAGCTCGGTGGCATAAATGCCGACTTCAGCTTGTCCAATGAAGGAGGGCCTGTTTCGCTCAACAGGTTTAATGCAACCACCTATGGCACAGATCTTTGGGCGCTTGACCTCGCGCTATCGGTCAGCGAATTGAAAGGGCTGTCAGGCCTTGATTTTGACGTGAAACTGGATGTCAGCGACGGAGCTAGTTTTCTGACTGCGCTCAAGTTGCAACCTGTCGAGATTGGCGCACTTGCCGTCGATGCAGAGACGTCAAAGCAGGGCGAGGACTTCACTGCCTCAATTGAGTTTGAAGCCGGTTCGTCACACTTACTGGCCGCTTTGGATGCAAAATTTCCCGAGGGCGCTTCTGTCGTTCGCGGAAACGTTGCGAGTAAAAGGCTCGATTTAAACGATCTAAAAAACCTGACCGCTACGCTGGACCAGCTCAAAAGCTTGGTAGGCGACGCTTCAAAAGATCCTGAAACCGACGTACAGCCCTTGGTTCTACCGAAGGAAACCAATGTGCAGCCCCTGGTTTTACCAAAGCAGAAAGGAAAACCTGCCGATCTTCTGGATGTGCAGCGCGTACTGAGAGAGGCAGACGTCGAGGTACAAATCGACTTTGAGGAGATTGTTGGCCAACAAGGCGTAACTTCTGTTTCCAGCCAATTGTCTGCAAAAGAAGGGACCGTAGATTTTGGCCCGCTCCAATTGGCATATGGCGGTGGAAACTTCAGCCTACGGGCAGTGATGGATCTGATTGACTCACCTGATTGGCTCTCCTTGTCGGGGTCAACCTCAGGATGGGAATTCGGAGAGATTCTCGATGAACTGGGTATCGGGATAGATGCCTATGGACGTTTGAGTGGTGAGTTCAACGTTTCAGGCAGTACCGCGTCTGGCAATGCGTTTGTGAATTCCATGCGCGGCACTGCTTCTTTGTCGATGTCGCAAGGCTATGTCAGCACCAGCCTTCTGGAGTTGGCAGGGCTTGGTGTTTTCCCTTGGCTGTTTTCAGAGGAACTCCGTCAAGGTTACACGGACATAACATGCGTTGTGGCACCAATTAACATCGAAGCCGGCCGGGTAAGCTCAGACTCCATCGTGGTTGAAACGGGTTCTGTTCAATTGGTGGCCAAGGGCCAAGTGGATTGGGTCAAAGATACTATTGCGATCAGGGCAGAACCTCGTCGAGTTGGCAATCCGTTATCCCGTAGCGCGTGGCCGTTTGACGTGACTGGCCAACTTTCGTCACCGAAGTTCAAGTTGGATGTGGGTGGATCCAGAAACAAGGCTCCGGAAGGTGCTGATGCGATGCCAGCAGATAGGCAACCGTGCGTGCCAGACATGAATCAGCTTCAATAGTCGGTCACGACCTAGTTCTTGAGTGGTTCAGGCTGTTCTGCCTGACATGTCAAAACGGCCTCGATGGCTTTTGAGGACCCACTTAGATCAAGTTCCACTTCGGCCCCACTTTCACCAATTATCGTGACGCTTTGGCGCTTGCCGAATTCCGTTACAAACGCAGGGTTGTCGAAAAAGGCGTAACCCCCGGGGACGCCATTCTTGAAAACACCTATGGCTTCGCCTTCAAACTTTGCGTCACCAAAATCGAAGTTCACGATGCCGGTCGACCCGTCCTCAATCTGAACCCAGGCCGGATTGTAGGCGGCAAAGAAACCGCCAGCCTGATTGGGTGCGACGCCAATTTCAACTGTCATGTCGTCTTCGAAGGGCTTCCACGCGAGGCAGCCGTTTCCTTTCTCGAGGTCGATCAAAATTGTCCAGTCGCCAGACTCACCCCACCGCTCCATACCAGCGGCAAGAGCGCCACTCGCGAGAAGCGTTACCATTGCAGTAAATGCCCAATTGATCATCTGGAACCTCAAAACGTTCTGAAAACTATTTCATTAATCCTACCCATTGCTCTGGATCAATCAAACTAATCCGACAACCTGCAATGGAAGGGTTTAGTGGACCCAGAGTGGACGTGGTATTCTTTTACTCCGCTATATGAGCAAGCTTTCCATCCCATTCTTCGGTGGGAATCTTAGGACTTGGCGGGTCAGCCATGTAGGACGGTGTCATAATTTGCGTACCGTTCTCGTTGAACACTTCCACGATGTTTTGGTGTAGATCAGACAGAATCTTAGGCAAACTCGATCCTCGAGATGTGTATGCGTTAATTTCGTAATTGATGGCATAGTCAGCCAACTGTGTCCAAAGTACAAAAGGCTCCGGGTTTTTCTTCAAACCCTGTGTGCGATGAGCCGCCTCTATCAACATTGCCGTGATTTTTTTTGGCGGCTCCTCGTACCCGATCCCGACCGTTGTGTGAACGAGAAGGCCTCGACCATCGACTTTGCGCGAATAATTCACGACTTCTGAGTTCAACAACTGAGCGTTTGGAATACTGATCATTTCGTTTTTGATGGATTTGATAAGTGTTTCCATAAGCTTGATTTCGGTTACGTCCCCTATCTTGTCGCCAACCATTATTCGATCACCAACATTCGTGCTGCGCCGATAGATGACAAACAGACCTGCCATCATGTTCGATACAACTGTGTTAGATCCCAACGAGACCATGATACCGGCAAGAATTGTCAGGCCTTGAAACGCCCGGGAACCTGAGCCCGGAATGTATGGGTAGGCGAACACCAGTGCGATCACGATGATCAAAGCCCTGAACAGCATGTTCGTTGGCGCGATCCAGTGCGCCTCGAAATCTTTGATTTCGAATGCACCGTTCTCCAGGTTGTCAAAGAACAGATCGAGGCCGCGGATCGCAAATCGACATAAGGCTGCAATAATCACCAGCATGATCAGGTTTGGGATGTACCCAACGACAGCCAGCACAACATTTATCAATGGCTCACTAACGTACTTTAGAAGAACTTGAGCGATGGCCTGGGTTTCCGCGAAAGACAGCAAAACCAAGGACAGGTAGTAATAGAGAAAAAACAGAAACAGCACCCACATCAAAGCATGAATTGAATAAACGATGATAGACGCGATTGCCCTGCTTCGTAGGATTGACTTTGTAGCTTCCTCGACGCTTTCCGCTCTCTTTTCCAAGTTGTTTCTGACATAGCCCAGAAACTTCTTCCGTTTGGCAAAGAAGAAGTATGACACCAGTGCAAACAACGCCGTCCAAGCAACAGCGGCCAAGGCGCTGTCAACGCGGCCTTCGCTGGATCGCGCTTCCCGGTACTTTAAAATGGCATTTTCGATGGCCTCTGCTTGCAGCCCGGCCAGAACTTCAATGTCCATCTGTTCGTGGTCGGCATCAGCCTGAGTGGTAATAGTGACCATATGGCCGTCGACGCGTACGAGTTGTCCAAATTCAGCCCGGGAGATTTGGATGCCGACCGTTTTGCTCTCTGATCTATCCGCAACTTGAGCAATTCTTTCTTCAATCTTTGCGGCCCTGTCCGTTGCGGGCAATGCGCTGGATCCGCGGACGACAAAAAGCTCATCCCCGTCGACAATGACCGGTGCTATGAATTCGGGATCTTCTCGCTCTTGCTGCGGCAGCAGTATTTCTTCTGACTGGGCCGAGGCTACACTGCAAAGAAGCAGAAAGGACATCATCCATATTACTAATGCTCTCATGTCTTTGCTCCTTCCACTGGAATCAGGTGAACATCGCGCTGCGGGAACGGTATTGATATTCCCTCTTGGTCAAACCGCTCCTTGGCTTGTCCTGTGAGGTCCCAATAGACAGTCCAATAGTCGTCAGACTTGGACCACGGTCGACAAAAGATATTGACTGAATTGTCGCCAAGTTCACCAACAAATATTTCTGGATCAGGCGACTTCAGGCATAGTTCATGTCTTGCGACCAATTCCTTCAGAACATCGATTGCGTGAGCAGCGTTGTCTGAATACGCGATCCCAAAAACCAGATCGACGCGACGCTCATCAGATGCGCTGACATTTGTGATTACGTCACCCCAGATCTTACTATTCGGCACAATGATGATCTGGTTGTCGAAGGTTCGGATTTTTGTCGAAACGACCGACATCTCGTCAACAAAACCAGATGACCCGCTAACCTGAATATAGTCTCCGGTATCGAATGGCTTCAAAACCATGATCATCAGACCGCTGGCGAGATTGCCTAGCGTTTCCTGAAGCGCAAAGCCAAGAATGAAAGACAAACCACCAAATATTGCAAACAAAGGAGTGACGTTCACACCGAACAAGGCAAGTACAACCAGAATGCCGAGAATAAAGACCGCCCAAAACACTGCGGTCGCAATGAATTTCTTAAGCATCCGCGATATTGTTGGTATCTTTTCAAGACCGCGCTCAGTTAAACGACGCACCATTTTGGCTACAAACATCATAACCCAAACAGCAGCCAAAACACCCAACCCAGCCAATAGAAGACCAGCACCTCCCTCCCAGGAAACCAACCATTGGAGAGCGTTGTGAAATAAAGTCTGTAAATCCGTTGTTTTAAGCACGCCAGTTTTGAGCGCTAATAGATAATCGGTATGCGGTTTCAGGTCTTCTTCGGCGGCACCCTTTAGGGCCCATTCGTTCAAGACCAGTGTGTAATTATCCAAAATTACAGTGCCAGTGTCGTTTATCAAAGAAAGCTGTGATCTCAGGTCATCTTCTTGCGCTTCGTTTCCGGCCTGAAGGCTAAGATTGATACGGGCAATTTCTTCAAGTTAGTTGCGAACATGATTTTGCCAGGCAACAGCAATTTCTGAAAGCTCATCAGTCGTCAGCGGAACAAGCAGTATCTCCAGGTCACCGGCAGAAATTGATTTGTCGGCAACCTGAGTTAAGAGATCTTCTTGCTGTACCTCGGCAGGTTCCTGTTCACTCGCCGCGTTCTGTGCGTACGCTGGAACAGCGTTTGACGTCGAAACCGCCGCAGCAAAGAGCAAAATAACCAAACCGTAGATGTATCGCGTCATGACACTAAAGCTCCCACATAAAGACTGAAGAGATCATAAGGAGACCGAAAAGGTCTGCCATCAAAAATAGTTGGGGGCGACCCACTCACTTGCCGCCCCCGCCCGTTCCGGCCAAAATGAAGCCCGAACGGAAACTGCTACCCGGCATTCATCAAAGATTGACCCTCAGTCTCAGTCCCAAGACCAGCGGGTCGTTCGAGTTTGATCCGGGATTTTTCAGGTATTGCACGTCTGCCGTCAGTGCCAGATTGTCGGCCAAGTCCAAACGGTAGAAAGCTTCAAGTGTCGTTTGATTGGGCAATCCCGGTGTCGTCAGGTCGGCAACAGTGGCCGCTATGCCAAGGAGATCATCATAGGTGCCAGGTCGCCACATCAAGCCTGCGTTGACTGCACGCCTGGCCAACGCACCGCCGCCATTGGACCATCCCAGCCGTCCGAAGATCATCAGTTGGTTGTCGAATGTATGGTTGGCAGAAAGTGTGGCTCCATATGTTTCCGGTACGCCAACTTGTTGGCGCGCATCTGTGTGAAACATCCCCAGATGAACGTTTGTCAGAAATCGTTTTGATTTTTCGGGCGTCCAGCCGATCTCGGCGTATTTGTAGAATTCGCTACCCCCGGAAAACCACTCGATGTCTGTGAGAGACCCATTGGCATCGCTGACCACCCCTAACGCATAAATTTGATCCGTCAGGTAGCCGCCGACCGTGACACCAAAACCGGGATCGGGGATTGGCAGCACCGGGCTAAACAGGATTGAATAGTTCGAAAAGGTCGTCCTTGGGTTCACGTAACCCAGAATGTCAGAGTAGTCGCCCGGATCGATCCGACCCGCCACCACTCCTCCTCGTCCGTTTGCGAAGGCTTGTTGCCAGTAAGCTACCGACAAGGTCGTGTTCGTGTCCCCAAACGTGACCGCAGTTGCCCCTTGATATCCAATTTGCGCAGGCAGTGCTGAGGGTGCAATGGACTGGCCCAACCGGTGTCGGTTCTCCAGAATAAAGACAAGGCTACCCGGGTTTTCACCACCCCGGTTTGCCAATTCCCACGTCCCAACCATCCTGAGCTGACCGGATGCAGATTCGTCCTGCCCGGTCAGGCTGTGAGAACTGCGTTGGTATAGCGCTTGGTAATCAAAGCTGAGCGCCAATCCGGTGTTTTCCCGAAATCGACCCAAAGCGGTTTCGGTTGGATCAATGGCACGGTCCAAACCGGGCCAACGCGAATCTTCCAGCCGGCGCAACCTGTCTTGCTCCTGCTGCGCGCTGGCTGATCCCGGACCACCCAACGATACCTGGGCTGCGGCCTTCAGTTTCGCCTGAGCAGCATTTTCCTGGGCTTCAGCCGCACCGCCAATTAGTGCAAAGGCGCTCAATAACGCGTTGGCAAGGGTCGGTCGTGAAGGAAGATATGATCTCTGGCGCAACGAACCTCCAATCACTTTATGCCATCCACAGCTTTGATTTCTGAAACACGTTCCAGCGCCACAGCCATGTCGGCGCTGCTCATCAATTCGATCATCTGGTAGTCATCCAACAAGCCGTCGCCTAGGCGGCTGACATAGAAGGCCTGGATAAAGCTTGGATCGTCTGGCAGTGAAACGGTGATGTAGTTCGTCCGGTTTCCAAGCCCCCAGTAATAGCTCAAAAGCTCTCCGCCGAGCGCTTCGATCCCGCCCTTCACCGAGGCTGCGCGATCCCCCGGATTGGCGATCTGCATCTCCCAAGCGGTGCTATTGGACGTGCCAATGAACAAAAACGTACGCATGCTTTCGGAATCTTCAGCAGCAACAATTGAACCACAGATCGCCATAAAGATGCCAAGGCTGAGATGTTTCACAGTCTTTCCTATCAGGGAAGATTTCTTGGCTGACGTGTGGGGTTATCAAAGATAGACCACCCTACTTTCCTTTTTCTTCCAGCGTATTCTTGTAGAATTTGCCGTCCTTCATGATGACGCGGATAGTATCAAACCCGCGATCACGCGGAGCGGCATCGAACCATTCCGGGTTGGCACCTAGGACCGACAAATCCTCAAGTGGGTTGCCATCGACCAGGAGAATATCTGCATAGGCACCGGCTTCAATGACGCCTAACTTGTTGGGGTATGGATTGCGTTTTCCCGTGAGTTGCGCGAGTTCGCCGCCCGTCGAGGTCGCGGCAACCAAGAACGCATGATTTCCGAACAAATCAGCAAAATAGTATTTCTCGAAGTCCCGATGTGACCTTCCAAACCCGATTGTCGATAATACTGTATCGACGTTATGCACGATCTTCGGCTTGTGCTTCTTGATGTATGAGATGAGGTTCTCTGATCCTTCAAGATACGCTTCGAGTTTCGGCTTTACAGTCGGCATCGCATAGTTTGGATGGCTCAAAAGTTGCGGATCCATACCCGCAACATTCAACGACCAAAAAATACCTTCATCTGCGATCCGTTTTACAGTGTCCTCTGTCACCATCTGGCCATGCTCCAATGATTTCACGCCTGCATCCAGTGCCATGGAAACCGTTTCGTCAGTATAGGCATGCACGGTGACGTACGTGTCAAAGAAAGACGCTGCTTCAACCGCTGCGGCCATTTCATCGACGCTGTAGGCAATTGACCACAAAGGGTCGAGTTCCGAGGAAACACCACCACCTGCCATGAGCTTCAAAAAACTCGCACCATGCGCAAAATTCAGTCGCGAAGCCTTGCGGATTTCGTCAATGCCATCCGCGACGTAAGACATGTTGAGCCTAGCGCCCATGTCCTCAGGAATTGTTTCAAAGGACATTTGAACCGGGTTACGCCAATCTCCGTGCCCAGATGTTGGCCCAATCGCGGCACCCGCCGTGTAGATGCGAGGCCCCTCAATGACGCCTTGGTCGATTAACTCGCGCAGACCGCTTCCCATTCCGCCTGTATCGCGTATCGTCGTATACCCGTCATACAGGTAGTCGGCGGCGTTCTCCGTCGCAACCGCGCCGACTTGGTCCCATTTCGCGGCTTGCAGTCCGGCAAATGTCTGAAAAACACCGGTAGCATAGATATGGGTATGGCTGTCGATTAGTCCCGGCATAAGCGTGCGTCCGCCGCCGTCGATCACGGTGGCGCCAGGCGCGTCGATGACCTCGGTGGACACTTCTTTGATCAAGTTGCCTTCAACCAAAACGCTGGCGTTCTCGATCCGCGCCTCGTTCACTCCGTCAAAGACATGGACGTTGGTGAACAGGGTTTGTGGCAGGGTGTCCTGCGCAAACGCGGCAGTGGCAGCGCAAAAAACCAGGCTCGCGACGGCACCCGTCTTTGTCGAAATACTCATGTCCTTCTCTCCCTTAAAATTTAGTGCGCGGGGTGCCGAGGTAAGTTCACCCCACGCGACACTCAGTCGAGTGTGTTCTTGTAGATCACGCCATCTTTCATGATGATCTTTAGATTGGTGTCGGGATCGGATAGCAGCAGGATGTCCTCCAGCGGGTTCCCGTCGACCAATAGAAGATCGGCGTATGCACCCACTTCGACCACACCCAGCGGGCCGTCCTGATAAGGATTGTTCAAACCAGTAAGACGGTTCATGCGTGCGCCGTTTGAAGTTGCGATGCGCAATATGTCGAAGGGTGTGAAATTCGCTTCAAGCAGGTATTTGAACTCGTCGCTCATCTTCTTGTCCTGCTCTAGCGTTTGGTCCCAGTTGTTGATGAGGTCAGTGCCCAGGGTATAGAGGTCGATCATGCCTGGCGTGGTTTGAATTACTTCAATCATGTTGGCCGCGGCATCCCGCACCGTCTTCCACTTCGCAAACGACGCTGGTGTGTAAAATGCTTCGGCCTGCTCGGTGGAGACCGAGTAGACCGGAGCCACGGCGGTCGCAAACATGATCTGTTTTTGAACCATGACCTCGGCCACTTCCGGAGTCAGAAACGGGATGTGTTCGACGGTCTTCGCGCCATTGTCGATACAGTTTCGGATCGCCTGTTCAGTGAACACATGGCAGGTCACATATGTGCCCCACTGTTCGGCGGTTTTGACTGCCATCTGGATTTCATCGGCTTGGTACTGAAGCGAATGCAGGGGGTCGAACTCGGACGTAACACCGCCGCTGACCATAATTTTGATCTGGGTTGCCCCGCGGCGCAGGTTCTCGCGTACGGCCATCCGGATCTGATCCGGCCCATCGGCTATAAAGCTCATTTCACTTTCGACCCAATGTGATGGTCCTTGCCCAGACAGTGTGGGATGCCGGTCGTTCAGTTTACGGAAGTCCGCGTGCCCGGATGTCTGGGTGATGAAGGCTTCAGAGGAGTAAATGCGCGGCCCGGGAAACATGCCGGAATCTATAATGCGAGCGATGGATTTTGCTGGTCCGCCTAGGTCCCGGACAGTGGTGAACCCATTCATCAGGATGCGTTCAGACCGAATTGTCGCGACGCCGCCAAGATGAAAGGGTGTGATATTCTGGCGCAAACCATCGCTGAGAGGGTTGAACACGGTAAGATGCACGTGTTGATCATGCATTCCGGGCATCAGTGTGCGCCCACCGCCCTCGATGATTTGCGCATTGGCAACGACAAGCGGCTCAGTCGAAACCTCGGCGATCAGGTTATCGACGACCAAAACGTTTGCGTTCTCGATCCGCGCCTCGTTC
>NZ_JBXWND010000016.1:0-62206 GCF_059610185.1 Ruegeria sp. YTSA108
TTCGATACCTGGAAGCAGGGTATACCGGCGACGATAACAGGGACACTTGCGGCTCTTGTTTTGAACGCTGGGTATTCGAAGCTTCTGGACGTTCTTTGATTTTGCCCACCGACTGATCTGGGGTTTACTAAGTCAGCGATTGAACAGCCTTAGCTGGCTCCAGTTATCGGCTCTGCAAGGCCCGCTTTCTGCACAATGCTGTCCTTCGTGCATGGTGCAGCATTAGTTGCTCTGGGCTCGCTGCCGACTTCGGTGCCGTTGCAGCAAAGCCCCCTGCCCCAATAGTAGCTGATCACGAGGGCGGCCCAGAGCCGACCTTGAACACTGTCTTGAAATACTGCATCCGCAGCCCGCATTGCTGCCGTTCGCCGCAACCGCAAAAGATGAGGTAGGTTGAACTCACGCAATACGGACAAAGCTGCCTATCGCGGCAGCGCAGCAAGTGCTCGCTGAGGGAGATCTGCCTGCAAAAAACCTCTGCATTCTGAAAAAAGTTGCATAAGTAGGTGTCATTTCTGTGAAAAGCAATGCGGACGTTTGACCGCCAAAAATCAGCCTGTGGTTACAGCGTTTTCTTGATTAGCGTCCCGTATCTAAGCATGATCCCGTTATGGCGGTTGAAATCGACAAATGGCTGAACGATCTCGAACTGGGTCAATACTCAGACGCTTTTGCACAGCATGATATCGACGCGCGCGTACTGCCACTACTGTCAAACGACGACCTTAAAGAGCTTGGGGTTAGTCTGGGCCATCGAAAAATCATCCTGGCAGCGGTTCAGGAATTGACTGGTCAAAAGCACTCGTCTCAATCGCCGCAGGCCGTAGACGTGGATGCAGACGAAGTCGGCCCGGTCCCCATTTCGGATGAATCGCAAGGCGTGACCTTATCCGCAAGGAAGCCTGCTTCATTAGCGATCGCAGAGAGGCGTCACTTAACAGTTTTGTTTGCTGATCTCGTCGCCTCGACTGAGTTGACTAACCGGTTTGATCCCGAAGACATGCGCGAACTGCTGCAGAGCTACCAGGATGCGGTTGCAGGTGCAGTTAGCAGGTATGGCGGCTACGTCTCGAAGTATTTGGGCGACGGTCTCCTGGTTTTTTTTGGCTGGCCTACAGCCTATGAAGATCATGCAGTTCGCGCTTTAAAGGCTGGTCTTGAGGCCGTTCGGCGGGTCAGAGATCTTAAAGCACCTGACGGTGAGCGTTTGTCAGCCAGGTTAGGTATCGCGAGTGGCGACGTGGTAGTTGGCGATACGATCGGTGAAAACACCTACGAAGAAGGAGCCATGACGGGGCCAATTGTCAATCTGGCAGCGCGGCTTCAGGAACACGCAGAACCGAACTCAGTTGTTTTATCTGCTGAGGAGACCGAAGAAACTTTGCATCGGCTATTTGAGTTTAGGTCTCTTGGACAAACCGAGCTGAAAGGTTTCAAAGAACCACGGACCCTTTTGACTGTCGTATCAGAACACAGCGCGGAAAGCCGGTTTCGAGCATCTTATAGAGACGAAAGTGGCAGCGTCATGATTGGTCGCGACTACGAAAAAGGTATCCTTTTACAATCATGGCTGCGTGCGCAGAACAGTCAGGGAGAGGTTGTTCTGCTTGCCGGTGAAGCAGGGATCGGTAAATCGCGATTGGCGGAAGAGTTTCTCGCTAATGCTGTAGCGACTAGCGAAGCTGATATTATCAGGCTGAACTGCTCTCCTTACCTTATCAGTAGCCCGTTCCACCCTGTCGCCCAGAGGATTTCTCAGGATGCTGGTGTGGGGACAGATTTTGATGACGACCAAATTCTCGACCTTGTCAAAAAAATGTTGGAAAGCCGAGAGGGCTTGGAATGGGAAAAGGTTCTGCCCGTCTTTGCCGCGCTGGTTGCGCCTCACAGTGCTCTTGCCCGAAGCGTTCTCGATATGTCACCGCAGGAGCAACGTGACCTCACGATTCAGACGTTAATCCACACGGTTCAGGTGCGCGCAAGCACGCGTCCTGTTATTCTTTGTGTTGAGGACGCGCATTGGATTGATCCTTCCACCCAAGCTCTTTTGGATCGCTTCAAAGCAATTTGCGCAGATCTGCCTTTGATGATTTTGATTACCCACAGGCCCGGCTGGGAACTTGCCCATGATGACGGGGAAGCGCACGTACATACGCTCCAGCTGCGTCGGTTTGATACGACCCATGTCTCGAACCTAGTTCGCCATGTTACCGGAAAAGCACCCGACGATGCTCTGATTGCCACAATCATTGAGAAGACGGACGGCGTGCCTTTGTTCGTCGAGGAACTGGCCCGGGCGATTGTTGAGGCGGGTGAACACGGGCAAGTCCACATACCCGCGTCTTTGAAGGGCACACTGATGGCACGTCTTGACGCGGTCTCGCCAGAGGCTAAACAAGTCGCGTTAACAGGAGCCGTCATTGGACGGGAGTTCGAGCCTAGCTTGCTGGCTTCCGCAATAGGTCTTGCGAGTGCGGAAATTCAATCTCGTATAGAAGAGCTGTCTCGAACGGGTTTGATCTTTGAAAGCGGGCACAATCGAGGGTATTTCGTTTTCCGTCATGCCCTTATTCGCGATACCGCCTATCAATCCATGCTTGGCTCAACCCGCAGACAACAACATGCAAACGTGGCCCGTGCTTTGATGCAGTTGCGGTCAGCTGAGATTGAACGCCGGCCCGAGTTGGTTGCCCGCCATCTTTCAGAGGCCGAAGAATGGCGTGCTGCGTTCGACAAATGGCAGACGGCAACCGAAATGGCATTGGCGCGATCCGCCAGCCAAGAGGCGATGGTCAACGCTAGGGAAACACTCAAAGCGGCTGAAAATCTTGGATCTGACAACGGCGTCGAAACGATCAAAGCCAAAATCCTGATTGGTCGCAGCCATGACAGCCTGGGTCAGTTGCCAGAGGGGATAGCGGCTTTGAAAGAGGCCTCGGACGCCGCCCGTGGAATAAACGATGTGGCGCTCGCCGCTGATGCTGTGAACCATTTTGCGGACTCGTGTATGATGTCGAGTAAGAGACACGGCGAGGCCATTGAGCTTTGTGTTAGAGCTCTGAACGACCTTCCCGACGATGACGAAGTTCGGCAGTGCAGATTGATGAGCCAACTTGCACGGGCACATATGTTTGTCGGCCAGTTTTCTGAAGGCGCACGCTTTGGTCAGCAATCAATGGAACTGGCCGCGAAACTGGGGGACTATAAATCCCAATTCTCAGTGATGATGATGCATTTTGGGGCACCATTCGTCGCACGCAAAGGAAGAGAGGTACGTCATTGGCGTGAAAATCTTGATGCGATGCATCGAGCGGCCGAAAACCTGGGGAGTATTGATCAGGGTCGGGACCGGACACTCAGTCTTTTTGTCGGGGCCGAAATGGCCGACCGCGACTTGATGGATCATTCACTCGAATTGCTGACGGAGATTTCGGAAAAGGACAATCATCTGCAACTCTACTGGGTGCAAAAGCACGCACGCGCCATGGTTGCAATTATGGATGGCGATTTTGAGCAAGCGGAGATGCATGCCAACGAAGCGGTGAAAATCGGTCGTCAGACACATGGAGAACATGTTGAGGGCGTATTCGGTGTTCAGATGTTTACCATCCGCCGCGAACAAAACCGGCTGCACGAAGTTGCACCGGTGATCAAGAAGCTGATGACAGATAGCCCGGAAGACATTTCCTGGAAACCAGGATTTGGCCTTATTGCCGCCGAGTTGGGATACAAGGAACCAGCTGAACGCATACTGAATGAAATGGCAGAGAATGGCTTCGATCTTCCGCTTGATGCTATGTTTTCAACTACTTTGTCTTATCTCGCTGACATTTGTGTCGCAGTCGAGCATCTGGGACATGCTGAGACCCTCTATGACATGCTGACCCCATACGAAGAGCTGACGATCACCGCTGGGGCAACAACAGTTTGCGCCGGGGCGGCAGCAAGACGTCTAGGCAATCTGGCAGCGGTGCTAAAAAACTGGGACGCCGCTGAGAGGATGTTCCATAAGGCCATCGAAATAGACACGCGCATGAAGTGCCCACCGTGGATTGCGCACAGCAAGGCCGCGTATGCATCCGCGCTAAGGCAACGGGGCCGAACGAATGATTTGAAACTAGCGTTTCAACTAGAAGGGGAAGCGTTGGCAATTTCACAGCAATTGAGTATGGTTTTCCTTAGGTCAAAGCTCGAGGGAGTAGCTGTTTAAAGTCATTTACATGCTTGGGGGAGCATTATGCCAAGGTACATAATTGAGAGAAATTTTGCCGAGCAGCTGAACGTTAGCGACGACGACAAAATTCACATCAAAGAGATCAATGACGAAGTCGGGGTCGAGTGGATTTTCTCGTTCCTCAGCGCAGACAAGCGCAAAACATACTGCCTGTATGAGGCCCCTGACGAGGAAAGCCTCAGAAAGGCGGCCGAGCGCCTTAACATCCCAGCCGATGTCATAACACCCGTGGATCAGATAGATCCCGGAATATTCACCTGAGTATTCGCAGTTCTAAAACCTAATCCGAGGCGATTTAACTGCGGGACAACGCATCGGAAGTCACAACTATATGAGGCAGCCGCGCAAGAAGCCTGATCTGAAAACAGGGAGGCCTATGCATGTACGACATAAAAACACTCGACGGAAACACGGCAACTGTGGATCAAGGCGCTTTGGATGCGCTTAATTCCTCGCTTCGCGGCGGCGTCTACTTACAGGGCACTCCGGAATATGAAGGCGCAAGAACAACATGGAACAGCATGTTCGAACGTCACCCTGGGTTCGTGATCCGCGCGATGGGGGCGAGCGACGTACAGAAAGCTGTAAACTTTGTTAGGGACGCCAGCCTCATAATGTCAATCCGATCAGGTGGGCATCAAATTGCAGGGCACGCTGTTGCAGACGAGACCGTATTACTCGATCTGTCCCAGATGCAATCGGTACACGTAGACCCTGTCAACAAGACTGCTCGGGTTGCACCGGGTGCATTGCTTGGCGATGTAGATCGCGAAACCCAGGCTCATGGGCTTGCTGTCCCTGTCGGCATCAATTCGACAACTGGTATCGCTGGTCTGACCCTTGGCGGCGGCTTTGGGTGGACCACGCGGAAATTCGGAATGACGATCGACAATCTTCTGTCGGCAGAAGTTGTGACGGCAGATGGGACGATTGTCTGCGCCTCGCCCACAAGCCATCCGGAGCTTTTCTGGGCCATCCGCGGTGGAGGCGGCAATTTCGGCGTCGTGACCTCATTCGAGTTCCAGTTGCATGATCTTGGGCCCGATGTTTTGTCGGGTCTGATCGTTCACCCGATCGAAAAGGCGCCAAAGCTGCTTGCAGAATTCGCAGCCATTGCAGATGACTCACCCGATGAACTGACCGTCTGGAGCGTGATGCGAAAAGCTCCTCCTCTCCCGTTCCTACCAGAAGAGTGGCATGGGAGAGAGGTGCTGATTTTTGCAGCTTGCTACAGTGGTCCTATAGACGATGGTGAAAAAGCCTTGTCGGGTTTGCGCGCGCTAGGAGAACCGATTGCCGATGTCATCTCACCTCACAAGTTTGTAGACTGGCAAGCAGCATTCGACCCTTTGCTTACACCGGGCGCTCGGAATTATTGGAAAAGCCATGATTTCGAAGCGCTTTCCTCGGAAGCAATCACAGGTCTTCTCGAGGCGGTTTCCAGCCTTCCCGACCCTGCTTGCGAAGTATTTATTGCGCATGTAGGTGGCGCAATGGCACGCATTGAACCCCACTCAACAGCTTATCCGCAACGATCAGCACACTTCATAATGAATGTTCACACACGTTGGGAAGACCCGAGCAAGGATGATGAGTGCATTGCGTGGGCGCGGGGACTTTATAATCAGATGCGGCCTCATGCGACCGGTAGCGCGTATGTAAACTTTATGCCCGAAGACGAAGCGGATCATATGGCTGGTGCATACGGCCTAAACAGCGGGAAGCTTTCGAAAATAAAGGGCAGCTATGATCCAAAGAACCTGTTCAGGATTAATCACAACATAGTGCCTGAGTAGGGCCATCCGATTTGGAAAGGCCGATCTATTCGGACGCTTAGAGCTTATGCTTGATATTTGACAACGAGTATTCTGTTACGCGTTAAGACCACCAAATATTTTTCGCGTCAAAAATGCCGACACTGTCTTTTCCACTGTCAGGCGAATTCCGTGTTCCGCTGCGACGGCAGGGATTTGTTGACCAATTAGCCGCTTTGGGCTCGATGCTAACGCCGGAGCTATCGTGGCATCTTTTCGACTGCCTGACCTCGCTCAGGTGTGAGCGGCCCATACCGGCCTTTCGGTACACCATGCGCTGCCGCAGTGCAGCGATCAAGTTTATGAGTTCATATTCGCGGGGTGCCAACGCAACCCCTATTGCCCAGGTGACTAAAATTGAGTGCGAGGAAATGCCTCGAAACGTGCGTTCACCAACCTCAAGAATTGGCCGGCGACGCGTGAAGGCTGACGGGTCGCGGGAAGCAGCAGATCGTAGCGAAAGGGCTGGGCCGGTGACAGTGGTCGCACGACGCAGCGTCCGAGTTCGGCAAAATGTCTCGCAGTCACTGGCTCCACGATCGAAACTCCCGCGCCTGCCGCGACCATCTCGCAAATCGAAGCGGACAATTGCGCTTCGGCGACAATCCGGGGGCGGGCGTCGCGAAGTGATAGAAAGGCATCTGTCTCCGACCGTGTGCCAATTTCTGCCCCAAGTGCGATGAAGGGCCGTTGATCGAAGTCCTTAGGCTCAAGCACGGTTTTTCCTTCAAGCTCATGTCCGGGCGGAAGCACAGCCAGCATTGCCCCCGTAAACAGCGGACGGCGCAGAACGGCGGGATGATCATTATCCAGAGCTGCAAAGCCGAGGTCGAACTGTTGCGAACTGAGATGGCGTAGCACCGCTTGGGAACTGCGCGTGCGTAGTGACACGGCGATGCCCGGCTCTTCGGCGATAAACTCGGTGATAACATCGGGAAGGAACTTCAGCGCGAGGGCCGGCATTCCAGCGATGAGCAAGCTACCTGTCCGGAAATCTCGGATATCTTCGATCACCCGTGAAATTTCCGCCATGCCGACAAAAGATCGCTCGACCTCTTCATAGAGCGCCCGGGCTTCCGGAGTGGGCACGACCTGCCGCCCCTGGCGCTCAAACATACCGAAACCGGCCGCATGCTCCAGATCTGCAATAAGCTTGCTGACAGAGGGCTGTGTCGTCCCAAGCACCTGCGCGGCGGAGGTGACCTTGCCGGTCTCCATCACAGCGCGGAAGGCTTCAATTTGTCGATGTGTGAGCCGGCCGATCATGGTGATATATAACCTCAGAGAATGAATAATGAAAATATTACGATTATTCTTATGTGATCAACCCTGCGATCTTGGACTCGGAGGAATCACATGCAGCACAGCGACCCTGAAATCACAATCGTCGGCGGCGGCCTTGTCGGCCTATCTGTCGCGCTCGGTCTGCTTTCGGCCGGAAGGCGAGTGCGGGTGCTGGACGGTGCTGACGGGGACGCGCGGGCTTCGCAAGGGAACTTCGGGCTTATCTGGGGACAGGGCAAGGGCTGGAATTTCGCGCCCTATGCGAACTGGACGATGGATGCGCTGGCCGCCTGGCCGGGTTTTGCGCGCCAGCTGAAGGAGCTTTCGGGCATTGATGTGGCTTTGGATCAGTCGGGTGGGTATGAGTTCTTTACCGATTCAGCCGAGATGGCCGGTTTTGCAGCGCAGCTTGAACAGCAAGCCGCCCACCTAAACGACCGTGCCAGCTTTGAAATTCTGACCGGAGATGACCTGCGCAGTCAATTGGGGGGCATCGGGCCGAAAGTCGTCGGAGCGAGTTTTTCGCCCCGTGACGGACATGTGAACCCGCTTCGCTTTCTTCGGGCCCTCCGCTGTTCCGTGCATGTCTTGGGCGGATGCGTGACCATGGGCGCGACAGTTTCCACGATCACGCCACAGCCGGACGGTGGCTTCTTGCTTACCTTGGCGAATGGTCAATCCCTTGGGGCCGAGATTGTTGTGCTCTGCGCCGGACTTGGCTCAACCGCTTTGGCCAGGGGGCTCGGGTTTGAGACTCAGGTAAGGCCGCAACGTGGCGAGCTCCTGATTACCGAAAAACTTGGTGATCGGTTGCCGTTCCTTTCCAGCACCATCCGTCAGGTCGACGAAGGTGGTATCCAGATCGGTGGCACCAAGGCGGAAACAGGGATGGACGACAGCGAGAGCCTTGACGTCATGGCAGGCCTCGCGCGCCATGCGGTGACCGTGTTCCCCGCGCTTGAAGGCGTGCGGGTCGTCCGCGCTTGGGGCGCGCTGCGGGTAATGTCTCCTGACGGCTACCCCGTCTATGCCAAGTCTGCGGCGCACCCTGGCGCCTTTCTTGTGACCTGTCACAGCGGTGTCACGCTCGCACCTCTGCACGCCAGCGTCCTTGCCGAATGGATTCTGAACACATCTCCCACCCCTGATATGGAGGCTTTCGATGAGCGTCGCTTCGCGCTTTCGCACGCTGCCTGACACGGGAGACTGCGTGCAATTTTACCTTGACGATCTGCCGGTCACGGCCCCCGCCGGTGTGACGCTGGCGGCAGCGCTGTTGGCGCATTCGGGAGATTGGACGCGGCAAACCGCACAGGGCGCGCCGCGCACGGCGTTTTGCATGATGGGCATCTGTTTCGACTGCCTCGTGAACGTTAATGGCACGCCTAATACCCAGGCATGCATGACGCCGGTGCGCGAAGGGATGGTAGTGCGGCGCCAGTTGGGTCTGCGCAGCCTGAACGGCGGCCAACATGACTGATGTGGACCTCATCGTCATCGGGGCCGGACCGGCGGGCATGTCAGCGGCCGCTGTGGCGGCGCGCAGCGGACTTCGGGTGCTGATGCTGGATGAACAGCCGCAGGCCGGCGGGCAAATTTACCGCCACGTCGCGCAGAACCAGGGCCGCCGTAGTTGGCTCGGCACGGCCTATGCGCAGGGGGCGGGCCTTGTTGAGGCGCTTGAACATCCGAACATCAAGTTGCTGTCAGGCGCGACCGTTTGGAAGGTGGACAAGGGGCCGCGGGTTACGTGGTCGCGCGGCGGGGCGAGCCAGACATCCTCGGCGGCTCATGTGCTACTTGCGACCGGCGCGCAGGAACGTCCGGTGCCCTTTCCGGGCTGGACGCTTCCGGGCGTCATGCCCGCTGGTGCAGCACAGATCTTGATGAAAACCGCCGGCATGCTCCCCCAAAATGCCGTGCTCGCAGGCTCGGGACCGTTGCTCTACCTCGTCGCGGCACAGATGATTGACGCCGGCTGCGCGCCGCAGGCGCTTGTCGAAACACAGACCACCCGCGGACTCCTCGGCGCGATGCGGCATTTGCCCCGGGCGATGTTCGGGGCGGCGACCCTGCTGAAGGGACTGGGCCTGATCGCGAAGATCCGCCGGGCGGGCGTGCCGCGCTATACGGCTGCTTCGGACTTCCGAGCTACTGCGGAGAGGAGCGGTGATATCCGCTTTTCCTTCCGCGCCGCGGGAGAGGCACAATCTCTCATCTGCGGCCTGCTGCTGACCCACCAAGGGGTGGTGCCGGGAACGCATATCACGCGGGCGGCGGGTATTTCGCACAGCTGGAACAAGGATCAGGGCGCCTACCAACCCGAATGCGACCGCTGGGGCGCCACCAATCAACCCGGTCTGCATACCGCAGGCGACGGCGCCGGAATCGGAGGGGCGGAAGCCGCCGCGGCGGCGGGTGAACTGACGGCGCTGAACATCCTGCGTCAGCTTGGCAAATGCGACGCCGATGCGCGCGACCAGCGTGCGGCGAGCCCGCGAGCCGCCCTGTTCCGCGCCCGAGCCATCCGCCCGTTTCTTGATGCCGCCTATGCTCCCCCGGCAGAGATCCTCGCCCCGGCAGACGACACGATTGTTTGCCGCTGCGAGGAGGTTTCCGCCGGCGCTGTCCGTCAGGCGATAGGCGAAGGTCCTCACGGGCACCGGCAGATCAAGACCTCTTTGCGTTGCGGCATGGGGCCCTGTCAGGGCCGCATGTGCGACGCCACCCTACGCGGTCTCCTGAGCGTCGAAGCGAAGGGCAACCACCCGATCACGCCGCCGCGCGCGCGCAGCCCGATCAAGCCGATCGCCTTGGGCGAAATGGCCGCACTTTCACCCATCAAGGAGGACCCGGCATGAGCGCTCCCGCCGCCCTGAAAATCAAGGATTTGCACAAGAGCTTCGGCTCCCACGAGGTCATTAAGGGTATCTCGCTCGAGGCACAGAAAGGCGAGGTCATCGCGATCCTCGGTGCCTCTGGTTCAGGAAAGAGCACGTTCCTACGCTGCATCAACCTGCTTGAGACCCCGAATTCCGGTGAGGTCTGGCTGCGCGGCGAACAGATGCGCATGACGAAGAACCGCCGGGGCGAGATCGTCCCGGCAGACCTGCGGCAGGTCGAGGGCATGCGCGCCCGTTTGGCGATGGTATTTCAGGGCTTCAATCTCTGGTCGCATATGACCGTAATGGACAACATCATGGAGGGCCCGCTTTACGTTCAAGGTATCTCGAAAACCGAGGCGCGCGGGAAAGCCGAGGCCCTGCTTGCAAAGGTAGGTCTGTCTGACCGGGCGGACTACTACCCGGCGCATCTTTCCGGTGGCCAGCAGCAACGGGTGGCGATCGCCCGGGCGCTGGCGATGGACCCCGACGTGATGTTATTCGACGAGCCGACCTCGGCCCTGGACCCCGAACTGGTTGGCGAGGTCTTGGGCGTCATGCGGGATCTGGCCGAAGAAGGCCGCACCATGCTTGTGGTGACCCATGAGATGGGCTTTGCCCGCGATGTCTCCACTCGAACCGTGTTCCTGCATCAGGGCGAGGTCTGCGAAGCGGGTCCGCCGGCAGAGCTGTTTTCCAACCCGCAAACCCCCGAGTTTCAAGCGTTCTTGTCACGCATGAACTGACCAACCACAGAGAGGACCAAACCATGTTTCGTAGAACCATCCTGAGCACCGTCGCGGCCGCCGCACTGGCCGCCATCGCCTTACCGCTTGCCGCCCAAGACACGCTGCGCATCGGCGTCGAGGGGGCCTACCCTCCGTTCTCCTCCAAAGAGTCCGATGGCACGCTGGTGGGCTTTGACATCGACATTGCCAAAGCGCTCTGCGTCGAAATGCAGCGCGAATGCGAGCTGGTCGAGCAGGAGTGGGACGGCATGATCCCGGCCCTGAAGGCGCGCAAGTTTGATGCCATCGTCGCCTCCATGTCGATCACCGAAGAGCGCAAGCGCCAGATCGATTTCTCCGAAAAATACTACCAGACCCCGGCGCGACTGGTTGCCCCGAAGGATGCCGGTTTCGAAGGCACTCCCGATGGACTGGCCGGCAAGCGCATCGGTGTCCAGCGCGGTGCCACTCACCAGTGCTACGCCGAGAAGATGTTCCCCGAGGCCGAGATCGTGCTCTATGGCTCTCAGGACGAAGTGTTTCGTGACTTGGCGCTTGGCCGGGTGGATGCACAGCTGTCCGACAGTCTTATCGCGCAGGAAAGCTTCCTGAGTTCCGATGAAGGCGCGGACTACGCCTTTCTCGGCGGCGATCACACCGATGTCGACTGCTACGGTGAAGGCGTTGGCATCGCCGTGCGCAAGGGTGAGGATAAGCTGCGTGAAGACTTCAGCGAGGCCATCACTGCGCTCCGCGAGAACGGCACCTATGCCGAGATAAACGACAAATACTTCCCCTTCGACATCTACGGCGGTCGCCCTGAAGGGCAATGACCTGAAGAACAAGCTTTGCTTTGGGGCGGCAGAGCGCCGCCCTGATGATCCAACGGAGGACACGCGATGAACCTGCTCTTGGACTACCAAGACCAATTGATCGACGGCACGATCATGACCATCAAGCTGGCGTTGACATCGCTGGTGATCGCGCTGATCTTCGGCCTGCTGGGCGCTTGGGCAAAACTCTCATCCAATCGCGCGGCGCAGCGGCTGGCCGGCGCCTATACGACCGTCGTGCGCGGCGTGCCCGATCTGGTGCTGATCTTGCTGGTGTTCTTCGGCGGACAGGTGACCCTTAACAATCTCGGCGCGGCAACCGGGATTTGGGGCTATGTGGAGGTCAGCCAGTTCGCGGCTGGTGCGGGCACCATCGGGGTGATCTTCGGCGCCTATTTCACCGAAACGTTTCGCGGCGCCATCATGGCCATTCCCCGTGGCCAGATCGAGGCGGGGATCAGCTGCGGAATGCGCAGATCGCTGATTTTTCGCCATATCATCTGGCCCCAGATGATCCGCTTTGCACTGCCGGGCTTCACCAACAACTGGTTGGTGCAGCTCAAGACCACGGCGCTGGTGTCGGTCATCGGGCTTCAGGATCTGGTTTACAATGCCTTTACCGCCGGCCGCTCGACCGGCCAGCTTTTCACCTTCATGGCGGCGGCCTTTGTTATCTATCTGCTGCTGACCGGCGTCTCCGATTTAGCTCTGCGCGCGCTGGAGCGTCATTACAACCGTGGCGTGGTGAGGGCGTGATCATGGAAACTGTGCTGACCTATATTCCACTCGATGTTGCCCTCATTGCTGCTAACTTCGACCGCTTCCTCTATGGCGTCTGGGTGACGCTCAATCTGACCTTCTTGTCGCTTGTGCTGGGTGGACTGTTGTCGATCCCTATGGCGATTGCCCGCGCTTCAGGGCATGCGGTCCTTAACCCGCTCGTCCAAGGTTACACCTATGTATTCAGAGGCACGCCGCTTCTGGTGCAGACCTATCTCATATACTACGGCGTCGGGCAGTTCGAGGTGATCCGCCAGAGCTTTCTCTGGGACCCCATCCTGTCGTCGGCTTGGTGGTGCGCACTCATCGCCTTCACGCTCAACACTGCTGCTTACACGACCGAGCTACTGCGCGGCGCCATCGCAGATACGCCCAAGGGCGAGGTCGAGGCAGCCATCGCCACGGGGCATTCCTATCGTTCGCGCATGCGTCGTATCATTCTGCCCTCGGCCTTTCGCCGCGCGATCCCGGCTTATTCAAACGAGGTCATCTTCATGCTGCACGGATCGGTCATTGCCAGCACGATCACGCTTCAAGACATCCTCGGCGTCGGGCGCTGGCTTAACGGGCGCTATTATCTCGCCTACGAAGGCTTCATCACCGCCGCTGTGCTTTATTTCCTGATCGTTCTTTGCATCACATGGATCTTCCGCAGCATCGAACGCCGCTATCTGCGCCATCTAACCCGCCGCGCGACGACTGCTTCATCCGATGCGGTCGCCCTTCCTACAGCTGAAAGAATATGACCATGATCGAACGCCACCAGACCAATCAGCGCATGAGTAGAATCGTCAAGCACAATGGGGTCGTCTATCTCTGCGGACAGGTCGGCGATGGTGCCACCGTTGCCGAGCAGACCGAAGATTGCCTTGGCCGCGTCGATAGGTTGCTCCGCGAAGCAGGTTCTTCGCGTGAGCATATATTGCAGGCGATCGTCTGGCTGGCCGACATGGCTGACTTCGACGAAATGAACGCCGTTTGGGATGCTTGGGTGCCACGAGGATCTGCCCCGGCGCGCGCATGCGGCGAAGCCAAGCTGGCCGATGCAGACCTTAGGGTCGAGATAATCGTCACCGCCGCGGTGATTGAGTCATGACAAGTTTGCATTGTGACATACGCCACGTGCTGCACTAAGAGCCTATATCTAAACAAACTGATACTTGACTAATTGCCAAAGAGCGAACTTGCGGTCGCAGCGAACGACCGCTTTCCGCCGTTCAAGTCGGAAAGCTGGAATAACACCATACGCTCAAAGGTGGGCTATAAGGTGGATAGAAATACAGATACCCGCCTTAAGTGATTGTAAAATATAATAATATTATGGATATTTGGTGCCCAGGAGAGGACTCGAACCTCCACGTCCATACGGACACTAGCACCTGAAGCTAGCGCGTCTACCAATTCCGCCACCTGGGCAGGTGTCGTGGAGGGGCGTTTAAGCCTACTGGCGGAAGGCGTCAACCGGATTCGGGAAGTTTTTCGAAAGTTTTTTGACCACCGCTTTCAACCGTCTGTGCCGCGTTGCTTTTTCGTGGCTGCGCGGCGTTATTGCGCCTTGTTTGAAAGGGCATTGGGCGGTAGATCGGATCAGGACCCAATAGCAGGAGCCCTCAAATGTCCAAACTGGTCACGATTTATGGCGGATCCGGATTTGTCGGCCGGTATATTGCGCGACGTCTGGCGAATGAAGGCTGGCGCGTTCGGGTTGCGGTGCGCCGTCCGAACGAAGCGATGTTTGTTAGACCCTACGGTGCGGTGGGGCAAGTCGAACCTGTCCTGTGTAACATCCGCGATGACGCTTCGGTTGCTTTGGCGATGCGGGGGGCTGATGCGGTGGTGAACTGTGTTGGTGTGTTGAACGAGATTGGCCGGAATGAATTCGATACCGTTCAAACCGAAGGGGCTGAACGCGTTGCGCGTCTAGCAGCCGCTGAAGGTGTAACCCGTATGGTCCATATCTCGGCCATTGGTGCTAATGCCGAGGCGGGGAGCGAGTATTCTCGTACCAAAGCGCAGGGCGAGGCCGGTGTTCTGGCGCATATGCCGGGTGCAATGATCCTGCGCCCTTCGGTGATTTTCGGAACCGAGGATCAGTTCTTCAACCGTTTCGCTGCGATGACCCGAATGGGGCCATTTCTGCCGCTGGTCGGGTCCCAGACGCAATTTCAGCCGGTCTATGTGGATGATGTCGCCAAGGCTGCGGTGCAGGGCGTGCTGGGGCAGGCCAGCGGGGGTGTCTACGAATTGGGCGGACCCGAAGTGAAAACCTTCCGTGCGTTGATGCTGCAGATGCTGGATGTGATCAACCGCCATCGGATTGTCCTTGGGATTCCCTTTTGGGTGGCCCGGATCATGGCGGGAATGCTGGACATAATGAAATTTGCGAGCTTTCAGTTGTTTCCGAACAATATCCTGACGCGTGATCAGCTCAAGAATCTGCGTCACGACAATGTTGTCTCAGATAGCGCGCTTGGCTTTGCCGATCTGGGGATCGAGCCGGCGACGCTGGATTCGGTCCTGCCGGATTATCTGTGGAAGTTCCGCCCCTCGGGTCAGTATGATGACATACAGAACTCGGCCAGCAATATGCGGACCTGATCAGCTGTAGGCGATGACCAGAAGGATTGCGCCCACTACTACGCGGTAGATCACGTATGGCGTAAAGCTGACGCTGCGCAACAGGCGCATCATTAGCGACAAGGCAAGCAGCGCGGACAGAAACGCAAAGAACGCAGCAACAGCACTGTCGAACGCCAGTTGGGCATTTGCCTGGCGGATGACCTCTGTGGACAGCAGCGCTCCGGATGCCAGAATCGTGGGTATGGACATCAACATCGCGATGCGTGCACCGTCTTCGCGGCTGTATCCAAGCTGGCGCGCCCCGGTGATCGTGATCCCGGACCGGGATGTTCCGGGGATCAGCGCCAGAACTTGCCACAGGCCCATGATCATCGCATCGCGCAGGCCCCAGTCAGAGGTTTCTTTGCTTTGCGGCCCTTTCTGGTCCATCCAGTAGAGCAATATGCCGAACCCCAGCATCGTCCAGCCGATGACCGTCATTGAGCGCAGAGACTGGCTGAGCCCGGTTTTGAACAGGATCGCTCCGACAATGACGGTTGGGATCGTGGCCAGAATCAGCCCCAGGGCCAATCGGGCTTGTGGTGTATCGGTGCGCCCCAAAAGAGCCTGCGGCAGTCCGGAAATCGCCATTTTCACATCAGACCAGAAATACAGAATTACGGCGCCCAGAGTGCCCACATGCACAGCGACATCGATGGCCAACCCCTGATCGTCCATACCGGTCAGGCTGGGTAAAAGTATCAGATGACCCGAAGATGAGATCGGCAGAAATTCGGTAATTCCCTGAATGACTGCTGCAAGAATCAACTGAAAAAGACTCATTTACCTGCCCGTGCTGCCGCCACGTGTTCTTTGTGATCCCTGCGTATAAGCGCGGTAAGGAAAAGAAAAGGATGCAAATAGGTCCGAATCGGAACTAATATCCTGTATTTCTCACTGGTCATCGGTGGAATCCAGCAAAGTTTTTGAAAAAAGGTCAGCACACTTGACTTTTAATCCCCCTACGCATCTTTTAAAGAGGCGCGACCAAGCCAATTCATGGAGTCTGACCCGTGGCCAAGCAACCGATGCTGAAATTTGTGCAGATCGACCGAGTAATGCCGGAAAAACGGGCCGCAGATGCCCGTACGGAAGACTTTGACGAAATCTATGCCGAATTCGCTGCTGCCAAAGCTGAAGAACAGGCCAGCCGCTGCAGCCAATGCGGTGTGCCTTATTGTCAGTCGCATTGCCCGCTGCACAACAACATCCCCGACTGGCTGAACTTGACCGCAACGGGTCGTCTGGAAGAGGCCTATCACACCAGTCAGGCCACCAACACCTTCCCCGAGATTTGTGGGCGCATCTGCCCACAGGACCGCCTGTGTGAAGGGAATTGCGTGATCGAACAATCCGGGCACGGCACTGTTACCATTGGCTCGATCGAGAAATATATCACCGACACAGCCTGGGAAAAGGGGTGGGTCAAGCCGGTCGTACCGGGTGCTGAGCGCCGCGAAAGCGTCGGCATCATCGGCGGCGGCCCTGGTGGACTGGCAGCGGCGGACATGCTGCGCCGTGCGGGTATTCAGGTCTCCGTGTATGATCGCCATGACCGGGCAGGCGGACTGCTGATGTATGGAATTCCGGGCTTTAAGCTGGAAAAAGACGTTGTTCAGCGCCGCAATGACCTGTTGGCTGATGGCGGGGTTGAGTTTGTTCTGAATTGCGACGTGGACGCCGCCAAATTCGCGGAAATCCGTTCCAAACATGACGCGATTATCATCGCAACCGGCGTTTACAAGTCGCGCGACCTGTCCATGCCTGGCAGCGGTTTGACGGGTATTGAAAAGGCCATCGACTTCCTGACAGCCTCGAACCGCAAAAGCTTTGGCGACGAGGTCGAAGATTTCGACAATGGCCGTTTGAATGCCGAAGGCAAAAAAGTTGTCGTGATCGGTGGCGGTGATACCGCGATGGATTGCGTGCGGACTTCGATCCGTCAGGGTGCGACCTCGGTCAAATGCCTGTATCGCCGCGACCGCGCGAACATGCCCGGATCGCAGCGCGAAACGCAGAATGCCGAGGAAGAAGGCGTCGTATTCGAATGGCTAAGCGCGCCAAAGGGCTTTACCGGCGATGATCAGGTTTCCGGCGTTTTGGTCCAGAAGATGCGTCTGGGTCAGCCCGATGCCACTGGTCGTCAGGCCCCCGAGTTGATCGAAGGCGCGGATTATGTCGAAGACGCTGATCTGGTGATCAAGGCGCTGGGGTTCGAGCCCGAAGACCTGCCCACCCTGTTTGGCCAGCCTGACCTGCCCGTGACCCGCTGGGGCACTGTAAAAGCAGCATTCGAGACCGGCGAGACCGAGATGGACGGTGTCTATGCCATCGGTGACATCGTGCGCGGTGCCTCTCTGGTGGTCTGGGCGATCCGCGATGGGCGCGACTGCGCCGACGCGATCCTTGACCGTTTCAACAACACGGCTGCGGTTGCAGCCGAATAAGCCCCGCGACAGGAGGGACAGAGATGCCCGAATTGCAAGGCCAATGTATGTGCGGCGCGGTCACAGTGACTGCCACCCCGGCGAAAGAGTCGTTGGGCGCGTGCCATTGCGACCAGTGTCGCCGCTGGACCAGCTCGATGCTGATAACGTTTCCCGCGCAAGAGGGGTATGCGGCCCTTGGGCCGGTTAAGACCTTTACGTCCTCGGATTGGGCGGAACGTGCATTTTGCGCCGATTGCGGATCGGCCCTGTGGTACCGGATCACGCTGCCGGGTGAAATGCACGGGCATACCCAAATGGCAGCAGGCCTGTTCGACGACACGGACAATCCGCTGCAACTGGAACTTTATATCGACAAAAAGCCTGACGGGTACGCGTTCGCAGGCGAGCGTCGGCAGATGACCAAAGCTGAGGTCGAAGCCATGTACGGCCTGCCGGAAGAAGGAGACAGCCAATGACCAAATATGATGCCGATTGGGTGCGGGCCGAAGAAGCCAAACGTCAGTTCATGGCCGAAAACGGTCTCTATTCCGAGGAAGAAGAGCATTCGTCCTGCGGTGTGGGTCTTGTGGTCTCAGTCGATGGCAAGCCGTCACGCAAGGTTGTGGATGCTGGCATCGCCGCGCTCAAGGCGATCTGGCACCGCGGCGCGGTAGATGCGGATGGCAAGACCGGCGACGGCGCGGGTATCCATGTGCAAATCCCGGTTCCTTTCTTCTATGACCAGATCCGTCGCACTGGGCACGAGCCCAAATTGGATCAGCTGATCGCGGTTGGTCAGGTCTTTCTGCCCCGCACCGATTTCGGCGCGCAGGAACAGTGTCGGACTATCGTGGAATCCGAAGTGCTGCGCATGGGCTATTACATCTATGGCTGGCGCCACGTTCCGGTTGATGTCACCTGCCTCGGCGAAAAGGCCAACGCGACCCGACCCGAGATTGAGCAGATCCTGATCTCGAATTCCAAAGGCGTGGACGAAGAGACATTCGAGCGTGAGCTTTATGTCATCCGTCGTCGCATTGAAAAGGCTGCCGCAGCGGCCGGGATTTCCGGGCTGTATCTGGCGTCACTGTCCTGCCGGTCAATCATCTACAAGGGCATGATGCTGGCCGAGCAGGTTGCGGTTTTCTACCCCGATCTGATGGATGAACGATTCGAATCCGCCTTTGCCATCTATCACCAGCGCTATTCGACCAACACCTTCCCGCAATGGTGGCTCGCCCAGCCCTTCCGCATGCTGGCCCATAACGGTGAGATCAACACTCTCAGGGGCAACGTCAACTGGATGAAAAGCCATGAAATCCGCATGGCCAGCGGCACCTTTGGCGATTACGCCGAGGATATCAAACCGATCATCGCTGGTGGATCGTCGGATTCTGCCGCATTAGACTCTGTATTCGAAGTTCTTGTACGCGCAGGCCGCTCGGCCCCGATGGCGAAAACCATGCTGGTGCCCGAAAGCTGGTCCAAGCAAGCTGTGGAACTGCCGCAGGCCTGGCGCGACATGTATTCTTACTGCAACTCGGTGATGGAACCCTGGGATGGCCCTGCCGCGTTGGCCATGACCGATGGCCGCTGGGTCTGTGCCGGTCTTGACCGGAATGGATTGCGTCCGATGCGTTATGTGGTCACTGGAGATGGTCTTGTAATTGCAGGCTCCGAGGCCGGGATGGTCCCGATTGATGAGGCCAGCGTGACCGAAAAAGGCGCGTTGGGCCCGGGCCAAATGCTGGCCGTGGATATGAAAAAGGGCAAGCTGTATCGCGATACGCAGATCAAGAACAAGCTGGCCCGCGCACTGCCATTCGGCGATTGGGTCGGCAAGATCAACGATCTGGACGAGTCTCTGGCTTGCATCACCGAAGCGCCGATCTATGCGGGCGAGGAGCTGCGCAAGCGTCAGATCGCCGCCGGATATTCGATCGAGGAACTGGAGCAGATTCTGGCGCCAATGGCCGAAGATGGAAAAGAGGCACTGGCTTCAATGGGCGATGACACGCCATCGGCTGTTCTGTCGAAACAGTACCGTCCGCTCAGCCATTTCTTCCGCCAGAACTTCAGCCAGGTGACCAACCCTCCCATCGACTCGTTGCGCGAATATCGTGTGATGTCGCTGAAAACCCGGTTCGGAAACCTGAAAAACGTGCTGGATGAAGACAGCAGCCAGACCGAAATTATCGTGCTGGAAAGCCCGTTTGTGGGCAATGCCCAATGGGAAGCACTGGCAGAAAACTTCAATGCCCCATTGGCAGAAATCGACTGTAGCTTTGAAGCCGGACAAGGGGCGCTGGGCGCAGCTTTGGCCCGTATTAGAGCCGAAGCCGAAGAGGCCGTGCGCTCGGGCGCGGGGCATTTGGTGTTGTCCGACATGAATTCAGGTCAGGGTCGCGTAGCGATGCCGATGATCCTGGCAACAAGCGCGGTGCATTCGCATCTGACCCGCAAGGGTCTGCGCACATTCTGCTCGCTGAACGTGCGGTCGGCGGAATGCGTTGATCCGCATTACTTCGCCGTTCTGATCGGGTGCGGGGCCACTGTGGTCAACGCCTATCTGGCCGAAGATTCTCTGGCCGATCGTATTGATCGCGGGTTGCTGGATGGCAGCCTGACCGAAAATGTCGCGCGGTACCGCGAGGCGATTGACCAGGGCTTGCTGAAAATCATGGCCAAGATGGGGATTTCGGTGATCTCATCCTATCGTGGCGGATTGAACTTTGAGGCCGTGGGCCTCAGCCGTGCCATGGTCGCCGAATTTTTTCCCGGTATGACCAGCCGGATTTCCGGCATCGGTGTTACGGGCATTCAATCCAAGGCCGAAGAGATCCATGCCAAGGGCTGGGAAAGCGGTCTGGATGTTCTGCCGATCGGTGGTTTCTATAAGGCCCGTAAATCAGGCGAGACCCATGCGTGGGAAGCGACTTCGATGCACATGCTGCAGATGGCCTGCAACAAGGCGTCTTACGAGCTGTGGAAGCAGTATTCGGCCAAGATGCAATCGAACCCGCCGATCCATCTGCGCGACCTGATGGATTTCAAACCGCTGAGCAAGCCGATCCCGATTGAAGAGGTGGAATCTATCACGTCGATCCGCAAACGGTTCGTGACGCCGGGCATGTCTCTGGGGGCGCTGTCGCCCGAGGCGCACAAGACGCTGAACGTTGCGATGAACCGGATCGGGGCGAAATCCGACAGCGGCGAGGGCGGCGAAGATCCGGCGCATTTCGTGCCGGAACCCAATGGTGACAACCCCTCGGCCAAGATCAAACAGGTGGCTTCGGGCCGGTTCGGTGTAACCGCCGAATACCTGAACCAGTGCGAAGAGCTGGAAATCAAGGTTGCCCAGGGTGCCAAACCCGGTGAGGGCGGGCAGTTGCCTGGCATGAAGGTCACCGACCTGATTGCGCGCCTGCGCCATTCGACCAAGGGTGTAACACTGATCTCACCGCCGCCGCACCACGATATCTATTCGATCGAGGATCTGGCGCAGTTGATCTATGATCTGAAACAGATCAACCCGCGCTGTAAGGTGACGGTCAAGCTGGTGGCGTCCTCGGGTGTTGGCACGATTGCTGCAGGTGTAGCCAAGGCAAAAGCGGACATTATCCTTATTTCGGGTCACAATGGCGGCACCGGCGCGTCGCCTGCGACATCCATCAAATATGCTGGTCTGCCGTGGGAGATGGGCCTGACCGAGGCGCATCAGGTTCTGGCGATGAACAACCTGCGGGATCGCGTGACCCTGCGAACCGATGGCGGCTTGCGTACCGGTCGTGACATCGTCATGGCCGCGATGATGGGGGCCGAGGAATACGGTATAGGCACTGCCGCCCTTATCGCGATGGGCTGTATCATGGTGCGTCAGTGCCAGTCCAACACTTGCCCAGTTGGCGTGTGTACTCAGGACGAAAGCCTGCGCGCCAAATTCACCGGTAATGCCGATAAGGTCGTCAACCTGATCACCTTCTACGCGCAAGAAGTGCGCGAGCTGCTGGCCAGCCTGGGTGCGCGCTCGATTGACGAGATCATCGGTCGGGCAGATCTGCTGGCGCAGGTCAGCCGAGGGTCGGCGCATCTGGATGATCTGGACCTCAACCCGCTGCTGATCACCGTCGATGGTGCCCATAACATCGTCTATAATCGCGACAGAGACCGGAACGCGGTGCCCGATACGCTGGATGCGGAAATCGTGCGCGATGCCGCCCGGTTCCTGAAAGACGGCGAGAAAATGCAGCTGTCTTACGCAGTGCAAAACACGCACCGAACCGTTGGGACGCGGGTTTCCAGCCATATCGTGCAAAATTTCGGGATGCGGAACACGTTCCAGTCGGATCACCTGCACGTGAAGCTGCAGGGCTCTGCCGGTCAGTCGCTGGGAGCGTTTGCAGCGCCGGGACTCAAGCTCGAAGTTTCGGGTGATGCCAATGACTATGTCGGAAAGGGCTTGTCTGGTGGTATGATTGTTGTGCGTCCACCGCAGGTCAGCCCGCTGAAGGCGGATGACAACACCATCATTGGCAACACGGTTCTGTATGGGGCCACGGACGGGTATCTGTTTGCAGCAGGCCGCGCCGGGGAACGGTTCGCTGTGCGCAATTCAGGCGCCAAGGTGGTGATCGAAGGCTGCGGCTCGAACGGGTGCGAATACATGACCGGCGGGGTCGCCGTGATCCTGGGCAGTATCGGCGCCAATTTCGGAGCGGGCATGACAGGCGGCATGGCTTACCTGTACGACCCCGACGGCAAGGCGCAGGCGCTGATGAATATGGAAACGCTGGTGACATGCCCCGTGACCATTGGCCATTGGGAAGACCAGCTGAAATCGCTGATCGAAACCCATCAGGCCGAAACCATTAGCCGCAAGGCTGCGGATATCCTGCAGCACTGGGAGGTCGAGAAGGCGAACTTTATCCAGGTCTGCCCGAAAGAGATGCTGAACAAGCTCAGCCATCCGTTGGCGGTCGAGGCAACAGCTGTTCCTGCAGAGTAATCTGAGGGCCAATGAAAATGGCAACCCCGCGTGTCTTTTAAACCACGTGGGGTTTTCTTTTATTGGTCCTAGGTGGTCGTTTGCTTGTCGAAACGGGCCCAATAAGCCTAGATTTCGTCACTTTTTGTTCGGAAGTTGCGGTTAGGCTGCTGTGCAGTCGTGCGAATGCGTAGGAGTCTGTTAGATGCCAACCACCTATCTTGATCAGTTTTATTCGTTTGACCCCGCGAATCCGCCACCGGGCGGTACATCGGTAGTTGTTGATAAATTCAACCTCACCGATGTGGATGACGATGGCGAGATCGACGCGCCCAGCGGGGATACGGTAAACGGCCAGGATGTAACTTCGTCGTGGCCGGGTGATGTTGTTACGATTAACGTGACAGGCGTTGGCAATGTCACCTATACCGGCACGACCTTCTATCTTGCTGACGGAACCCGTGTCTTTACACCAACAGACGGGCAGGTTCTGCAACCGGGCACGTTTGTCTCATCAACATTTGTCAACACGCAGGGGCCGCTAGATGTTGGCAATCTTGGCCCGCCCTGTTTCACCCCCGGAACGCTGATCGAAACGCCTGACGGCGCTTGCTCAGTCGAAGATCTGAAGCCCGGCGATATGGTCATCACATCGGACAACGGTGCGCAGCCGCTGCTTTGGGTGGGGCGGACCACGGTTGAGGCCGAAGGCAAGCTGGCGCCCATTCGGTTTGAGGCTGGCGTGCTAGGGCTGGAACAGCCTTTGATCGTGTCGCCACAGCACCGGATGCTGGTCTCGGACTGGCGGGCGCCGTATTTGTTCGGCCATTCCGAAGTGCTGATCGCAGCGCATTGCCTGGTCAACGGGGATTCTGTTACGCGTGTTGAGGGTGGTCAGATCGACTATATTCATCTTCTCTTTTCGCGCCATGAGATCGTCATTGCAAATGGGGCCAAAAGCGAAAGTTATTACCCGGGGCACGCGCTCTCTCAGTCTGACGCCGAGACAAAGGCTGAAGTTCTGGCCCTGTTTCCCGAATTGCAGACCCGCGACGCGGTCCTGCCAGAAACCGCCCGCCCCGTGATACGCCCGCGCGAGGCGCGCGCTTTGGCGATTTAATCCGTTCCAAACATCGTCGCCGCGTCGTATAGCAACAATATGGCAAAGAAAGCAGCGCGCAAATCGAGCAGTAAGAAAAGCAAGGCGTCGAAGGCAAAGAACCAGACACAATCGCGGATTCGCCGCTGGGTGACCCGCGCAGTATTGGGTCTGGTTGCGTTTGTTGTGGCGCTTGTGGTGCTTTTTTCTGTGGTGAATCCCCCGGTAACCCATACGATCTGGTCTGAATGGCGGCGGCTGGGCAAAGTTCAGCGCGATTGGGTGCCGATTGAACAGATCTCGCCCGTCATGGCGCGATCCGTGGTGGCGGCAGAGGATGCCAATTTCTGCCTGCACTGGGGGTTTGATGTCGATGCCATTCGCGATGCTTTGGAGGAAGGCGGTACACGTGGCGCCTCAACCATCACGCAGCAAGTGGTGAAGAATGTGTTCCTGTGGCAGGGACGCAGTTGGGTGCGTAAGGCGCTTGAGACATCTCTCACCCCCGTGGTCGAGATTTTCTGGAGCAAGCAGCGCATTCTCGAGGTCTATTTGAACGTGGCCGAGACTGGCGAAGGTGTGTTTGGCGTTGAGGCCGCAGCCCAGCGCAACTTCAATGTGACCGCGGCCCAGCTGTCGCCAGTCCAGGCCGCACGTATTGCCGCAATCCTGCCTTCTCCCAAAAACAGGTCCGTTCGGGATCCGTCGGTCCGCACACGCAGACGGGCTGCCTCGATCCTCGATGGGGCGGCCACCATTCGCGCAGATGGTCGCGCGGATTGTTTCGAGGATTGAAACCCAAGGCCCTGCAAGGCTAAAGCTTGAGTGTATTCACTGGTTCGATTGGAAGCCCATGGCGCGTTTGTTTCATGTTCCCTTGTCCCCCTTCTGCCGCAAGGTGCGCCTGTCACTGGCGGAAAAGAAGATTGAGGTTGAGCTGGTCGAGGAGAAATACTGGGAGAAAGACCCGGATTTCCTGCGGCGCAACCCGGCCGGAAAAGTCCCGGTTCTTCGTCTGGACGGAAAGATCATGTCCGAAAGCAACGCGATTTGCGAATATATCGAAGAAACCCGGCCCGATCCTGCGCTGATGCCCCAAACGCCGGAGGCACGATACGAAGTGCGTCGGCTGGTGGCCTGGTTTGATGACAAGTTCCATCACGAGGTGACATCCAAACTGGTTTATGAGCGCGTGAACAAGAAAGTTACCGGTCAGGGCTATCCTGACAGCAAAAATGTCAAGCAAGGTGCCAAGGCCATCAAGTATCATCTGGATTACATGGCCTGGTTGCTGGATCACCGCCGTTGGCTGGCCGGGGATCAGATGACATTGGCCGATTTTGCGGCTGCGGCGCATCTATCGACGCTGGATTATATCTCAGACGTGGATTGGAATCGGTCTCAGGCGGTTAAAGACTGGTACGCCAAGATCAAATCCCGACCTGCTTTCCGGTCGATCCTGGCGGATCAGGTTCCTGGGTTCAGGCCGCCCACCCATTACGCAGATCTGGATTTCTGATAGGGTCGCACAAGGGGGGCTGTCTGCCCCCCCCCATCGCGCCTTGGGGCGCGATTCCCCCCGAAGGTATTTAGGGCCAGATGAAGAGCGGATCGGGTTTAAAGGATAGGCTGGTGGCACAGGCGCTGAGCGAGGGCTTTGTGTCTTGTCGCATTTGTCGCCCGTGGGATGTCCCCGAAGTGCCCGCTCGGCTGGAGGCGTTCCTGCAGGCCGAATATCACGGGCAAATGGGATGGATGGCCGAGCGGACCCATTGGCGAGGCGACCCGGCAGCGCTCTGGCCCGAGGCGAAATCGGTGATCATGTTGGCAGAAAGCTATGCGCCCGAACATGATCCAACCGAGATTCTGGACCACCCCGAGAAGGGGGCGATCTCAGTCTATGCGCAGAACAAGGACTATCACGTCCTGGTCAAGAAGCGGCTCAAAAGGTTAGCCCGCTGGTTGATAGCCGAGGCTGGTGGCGAGGTGAAGGTCTTTGTCGATACCGCCCCGGTTCCGGAAAAGGCCTTGGGTCATGCTGCGGGGTTGGGATGGCAGGGTAAGCACACCAATCTTGTAAGTCGCGATTGGGGAAATTGGGCCTTTATAGGGTCTGTTTTTACAACTCTGGACCTACCTTCGGATCAAGCAGAGGTGGATCACTGTGGATCCTGCCGGGCCTGTTTGGCCGCCTGTCCGACAGACGCATTCCCGGCGCCTTATCAGTTGGACGCGCGGCGCTGCATTTCTTACCTGACAATCGAACACAAGGGTCCGGTTGATGAAGACCTGCGCGCGAAACTCGGCAATCGGATCTATGGTTGCGATGATTGCCTTGCCGCCTGCCCCTGGAACAAATTCGCAGTCACGGCCAGTGACATGCGCTATGCAGCGCGTGAGGATCTGAAGGCTCCTCGGCTGGCAGAATTGGCTGGCCTGGACGATCCGGAATTTCGAACGAAATTCTCGGGCTCTCCAATTAAGCGGATTGGACGGGACCGGTTTGTGCGAAATGTGCTGTACGCCATTGGCAACTCAGGCCTGCAGGGGTTGATACCGATTGCACAGGATTTGACAGAGGATCCGGATTCAGCCGTGGCAGATGCCGCGCGCTGGGCGGTCAAACAACTCTCCTAGGTGCCGCAAACAGGCTGGACGTGTCGGTGCAAACCGCTAAACCCAATCACAGCGAACAGGAAGGAGAACCCGATGGCGCTGGCTTTGGGGGTTGATACAGGCGGAACCTATACGGATGCGGTGCTGGTCCGGGATGAGACTGAGGTGATTGCTTCAGCCAAATCTCTGACAACACGAGCTGATCTGGCGATTGGCGTTGGCAAGGCGATTTCTGCGGTTCTGACGCAGGCTCAGGTGTCACCGGAGCAGATCTCAATGGCGTCCCTGTCAACAACTTTGGCCACGAATGCGCTGGTCGAAGGGCAGGGTGGCCGGGTTGCCCTTGTCTATATCGGGTTTAGGGAAGGAGATCTGGAAAAGCATGGTCTGCGGGATGCTTTGAAAGGGGATCCTGCTTTGGTTGTGGCGGGCGGTCACACGCATGCGGGAACAGAGGCCAGGCCATTGGATGTTCAGGCGATTGAGGCCTTTTTAGACTCTAATTCTGGTATCTCCGGGTTCGCGGTGGCCGGGCAGTTCGCCACCAGAAACCCGGCGCATGAACTTGAGGTCGCCCGCATTATTTCTGATCGGACGGGTGCGCCGGTGACATGTTCGCACCATCTGTCGGCCAAGTTGAATGGCCCAAAACGTGCAGTGACAGCGGTATTGAATGCACGGTTGATTGGCATGATCGACCGCTTGATCGGACGGGCACAGGATCAGCTTGTGACGCTAGGTATTTCAGCGCCAATGATGGTGGTTCGCGGCGACGGAGCGTTGATGAGCGCCGAACAGGCGCGGGATCGACCGATTGAAACGATTTTGAGCGGCCCTGCGGCCTCGATCGTCGGGGCGCGCTGGCTAACGGGAGCCGAGAACGCTCTGGTATCAGATATCGGAGGTACCACGACCGATGTCGCCTTGATCCGGGATGGCAAGCCCGCCATTGATCCCGAAGGTGCCAGGGTTGGCGGCTTTCGCACCATGGTGGAGGCCGTCGCAATGCGGACCCACGGGTTGGGCGGGGACAGTCAGGTACATGTTGTAACCGAAGGGCTGGGCGGCGGCATCTTCCTGGGACCGCGCCGTGTTTTGCCCGTATCTCTGATCGCGTCAGAGGCGCCCGACGAGGTTCACACGGCCTTGGATGCGCAGTTGCGGGCCCCAACCGTGGGTGAACATGACACCCGGTTCGCACGTCTGGTACCGGGTGTTCATGCCGAAGGTCTGGGGGCAAGGGAAACCGCCCTAGTGGATCGTTTGGGGCAGAAGGTCCTGCCGCTGTCCGATTTGCTTAAAACGCGGATGGAGACAGGCGCACTTACTCGTTTGGTGGATCGTGGAATCGTTCAGGTATCCGGCGTGACACCTTCGGATGCCAGCCATGTTCTGGGCCGTTTGGATGCCTGGGACGCAGAGGCTGCACGCAAAGCGTTGGAACTGGTGGCGCGAAAACGGATTGGCACCGGTGATATGCTGGCTGCAACACCGGATCTGTTGGCGCAGATGATCGTTGATCAGTTGACCGAACAGACCTCTTTGACCTTGTTAGAGACCGCTTTCTCAGAAGAAGCCGAGGAGTTCGGCGTTCCGGCACCCGATCTGGCCCGGCATGTTTTGACGCGGAAAGGTCTGGCCGGGCATCGCGGTTTGGTGGCGCTGGACGCGGCACTGAATGTGGATGTGATCGGTCTTGGGGCGTCGGCCCCCAGCTATTACCCCGCAGTCGGGGAAAGATTGCGATGCCGCATGATTTTGCCGGAACACACGGGCGTGGCCAATGCGATTGGAGCTGTGGTTGGCAGGCTGACACTGCGCCGGGCCGGGACCGTCACCGCGCCATCCGAAGGGCGGTACAGGGTGCATCTTGAAGACGGGCCTCAGGACTTTAGCGATTCTGACGAGGCGATGGCGCTGCTGGAATCCATCCTGAGGGCTGAGGCGGAAGGAGAAGTGCGCGGAGCCGGTGCCGAGGATATCCGAGTGATCGTCGACCGTGATATCCGCACCGCCCGTATCGAAGCGCAGGAGGTCTTTGTTGAGGCAATGATCACCGTCGAGGCCAGTGGAAGGCCGCGGGTGGCGTCTGACTAGCCCCTGATCCGGGGCTAATCCTTACTCGGCCGCGTCGCGTTTGGGCAGAACCCAATCCGGGCGCGGGAAATGGCAGGTATAGCCGTTCGGGATGCGTTCAAGATAATCCTGATGCTCGGACTCGGCCTCCCAGAAATCGCCAACGGGTTCAATCTCGGTCACGACTTTGCCGGGCCAGATGCCACTGGCATTCACATCGGCAATGGTGTCCAGGGCGACCTGTTTCTGGGCGTCATCGACATAATAAATGGCCGAGCGATAGCTCATCCCCATGTCGTTCCCTTGCCGGTTCACCGTAGTCGGGTCATGGATCTGAAAGAAAAACTCAAGCAGATCGCGATAGGTGGTCACGGTAGGATCGTAAAAGATCTCGATCGCCTCGGCATGGGTGCCATGGTTGCGATAAGTGGCGTTGGGCACGTCTCCACCAGTATATCCGACGCGAGTGCGGAAAACGCCCGGGCGTTTGCGGATCAGATCCTGCATGCCCCAAAAGCAGCCCCCGGCAAGAACGGCGCGATGTTCGGTCATTCGATCTCCTCCACATGAATCAGGAATTCGCCATAGCCTTCGGCTTCCATCTGATCGCGATGGACGAACCGTAATGAGGCTGAGTTGATACAGTATCGCAGCCCGCCATGTTCGCGGGGGCCGTCGGGAAATACATGCCCCAAATGGCTATCGCCATGTTTCGAGCGAACTTCGGTCCGGATCATACCCAGCGAGGCATCGCGCAGTTCTTCAACATGCTCATGCACGATTGGTTTGGTGAAACTGGGCCAGCCGCAGCCGGATTCGTACTTGTGCGCCGAGGCGAACAAAGGCTCACCCGAGACGATATCCACGTAGATGCCGGGTTCTTTGTTATTCAGCAGTTTGCCAGTTCCGGGCCGTTCGGTGCCGCTGTTTTGCGTGACGTGGTATTCCTCGGGCGACAATGCGGCGACGGCCTCAGGGGATTTGGTGTAACGGGTCATTGCTCCTCCGGACTTCTGGTGGTTCGCATAATAGATGGGGATTATTGGCGGAAAGCAAAGGGTGTTCTGCCGGGCTCGCGCAGTTGTGCAAGGTCAGGCTGGTTTTCTGCCGGGTTGGCGAGACAGTTGCACCGCCAGAATGCCCAGTGTTGTGATAAGAACCCCGACCGCATCCAGCGGCCCCAGTTTTTCGCCCAACAAGATCGCGGCGATGGTGACACCAAAGACCGGGTTGAGAAAGTGAAACGTGGCCGCCCGGGTTGCGCCGATCCGATCCAGCAGCAGGAACCAGATGAACGTGGCCAGAAGGCCGGGAAACAGAGTTGTATAGGTGAAGGCCAGGACCAGCGGCACCGTCAAGTGGATATGAATCGTTTCGAATACCGGTGCTGCAACAAACAGAATGGCCGATCCGACCAGCATCTGTAAGCCAACCACCATCATGAAATTCCCGCCCGATGTCGCCCCACGCACTGCGAGCGTGGCAAATGTCAGCGCAAGCGCTCCAATGCCACAAAGCATGACGCCGAACAGATCAACGCCGTCGCCGATCCGACTGCTCATGATCAGAGCAACACCGGCGAACCCGGCACACAGGCCTACAATTCCAACTGGCCGTAATCTGTCGCCCATAAACAGCCAACTGGCCAAGGCAACCAGCAATGGCATGGTCGAGGCGATGATGGCGGCAACAGAGGCCTCGATTGTTTGCATCGCATAGAAGTTTAGGCCCAAATAAAGGGCATTTTGACATATCCCGAACAGGATGGTGGCATACCATTGTGACCGCGTCAGCCGCCAGCTTTGGCCCATCGCCCGTGCAATCACGACGCCAATCAAACCCGAGATCAGAAACCGCAGAGCCAGAGAAAACAACGGCGATGCGTCCGCGACGATGATCCGGGCCGAGGTGAAGGCCGAAGACCAGATAAACGCAAATGTCAGCCCCATGGCCATTGCGCGAAAATCCATCGCGACCCCCTGTTCAGATTTTCGCGCACTGTTGACCGAATAAGCGCGCGCCGCAAGCAGTGCTGTTTTTATTGATTGATCAGCCAATAAACTATAACAGCGTCATGAACTGACATTAATGGGAGGATTGTCGGTGCTATTGGAGTACATACTATCATTTGGCGTCTTGCTGGCGTTGGGCCTTGTTGCCTTCTTTGTGGTGAAGTGGTGGAATCTGCGGATCGTCGGCGTAACGCCGGTTCATCTGTTCACCTTCATCGCGATTCTGTTCACATCCGGGTTGGATGTCGGCCTGATCATGTTTCCGCTGACCGAATTCGGCGGCTATGCCGAAGATCCCGCCTATGCGTTTGCCAACCCACTGGCGATCGAATTCGGGTTCTGGGGCTTTCTGATCTGGGCGTTCTACTTTCTGACCGCGTTCTATTTCTGTGTCATCGAGCCGCGCGTGAAGTTCTTTGAAATCCCGCTGGTCAAGCTGATCAACAATGTGGTCATCATCGGCACCTGCGCTTTCACCGCCAGCCTGTTCCTGATCTACCTGCCCGGCTACCTGCCCGAGGTCGGAGACGGCGAGTCAGTGGTCACCACCTTCTATGTCATCGTGTTTGTCGTCATTCTGGCAGCGGCCTATTCTTCGACCGACCTGAAATACGTGCGTATCCTGTCGGTGGGCTCGACCTTTTTGTTCCTGGCACTGATCCTGGGCATGTGGGTTGCTGCGGGCATGGGCGTGAATGGCTTTGTGGAAACCGGAAGCAATGTTGGTGCCTATTTCACCAACCTGCACAAGTTTGTCCTGCCGCTGACAGATTATCACGCCTTCTACCTGTTCTGGTGGTTTGCCTGGTCGATCATGATCGGCCAGTTCACATCTCGCTTTGTAGGTGGGCTGAAGACCTGGCAGCTACTGGCTGCTCTGCTGATCTTTCCGTCGATACCTTTGGCGATCTGGTTCACCGTTCTCTACTATTACCACCTGAACGGCATCAGCACCGCAGGCATCACCAACATTGCGATGGTGATTGTGGGCGTGACCTTCGTGATCAACTCACTGGATTCTTTGATCAGGCTCTATACGGACAACCTGAACATGACAGTCGCCCGCTTTGGTAAAGCGATCTATGTGGCGGGCAATGTTGTGCTGCTGTTCGTCCTGACCTTGCTGTTCCAAAGCCAGTGGTTGCAGATCCAGTGGATCGGCGCAGTTGTTGTCGGCCTCTATCTGGCCTGTGTGGTTTATATCCTGATCACCAAACGCAAAGAGGTGCTGAGCATAACTGGGATGCCCGAAGACCGTGATCTGGATTTCCACAAGGTCGAGACGGTTCACTGATCAACATCGAGAAAAAGCTAATACGGGCGCCTTGGTGCCCGTATTTTTTTGGCCGCGACTGTGTAAGCGATGCGGAAAGGGTCAAAAAGGCCAAACAAAGCGACACGTGTGAAATCACAAACTTGCAATATCTTTTACTTATGTTGGCTTAGTTCAATCGTCACTCACTGGAGAGCTCTCTTGAGGTTCCATCTTCCTTGGAGTTGATAACCTTAATGGCCCCTCAGGCGCGTTTTTCACCAATCGTGGCCACACCCAGAACAGACAGGACCTTGGCCTCGATCTGTTCGGCATTCATACCGGCAACCGCATACATATCCGCCGGGTTTGCCTGATCAATGAAGATATCCGGAAACACCATCGAGCGGTATTTAAGGCCCTGATCAAACACACCCTCATCGGCCAGTAGCTGCGCCACATGGCTGCCGAAACCGCCAATCGCACCCTCTTCGATGGTGATCAGCGCCTCGTGATTGGCGGCCAGATTCAGGATCAGGTCGCGGTCCAGCGGTTTGGCGAAACGTGCATCGGCGATGGTGGGGGTGATGCCGCGTGCGGATAGGGCCTCGGCGGCTTTTTGTACCTCGGCCAGGCGCGTACCGAATGACAGCAATGCCACACGCGCGCCCTTCTGAATTATCCGGCCTTTGCCGATTTTAAGCACTTCACCACGCTCGGGCAGGTCCACGCCCACGCCTTCACCGCGGGGATAGCGGAAGGCGATCGGGCCTTCGTTGTGGGCGACGGCGGTGGCCACCATATGCATCAGCTCGGCCTCATCTGCGGCGGCCATCACGACCATGCCCGGCAGGTTGGCCAGATAGGCAATGTCAAACGATCCGGCATGGGTCGCCCCATCAGCGCCCACCAGACCAGCGCGGTCGATGGCAAATCGCACGGGCAGGCGCTGAATGGCCACATCATGCACGACCTGATCATAGCCGCGCTGCAGGAAGGTCGAATACATGGTGCAGAACGGCTTCATCCCGCCCGCAGCCAAAGCCGCCGAGAACGTCACACCATGCTGTTCCGCAATCGCTACATCGAAACAACGTGACGGGTAGCGTTCGGCAAACAGGTTCAACCCGGTTCCATCGGGCATGGCGGCGGTGACGGCGACGATCTTGTCGTCCCGCGCGGCTTCTTCCACCAGGGTCTTGCCGAAGACCGACGTATAAGAGGGTGCGTTTGACGGCGCCTTCTTTTGCTCACCCGTCACAACATCGAATTTCGCGGTCGCGTGACCCTTGTCGCGGGCCTGCTCGGCAGGGGCATAGCCCTTGCCCTTTTTTGTCAGCACATGGATCAGGATCGGTCCGGTGGCCCGCGTCTTGACCGTGCGCAGCACCGGCAACAGCTGATCCATGTCGTGTCCGTCAATCGGGCCGAGATAGGAAAAGCCCAGTTCTTCGAACAAAGTACCGCCTACGGCCATGCCCTTGAGCATTTCCTTGGCGCGTTTGGCGCCTTCGCGGAACGGTTCCGGCAACAAGGACACCGCGCCCTTGGCGGCGGCCTTCAGATCGTGGAACGGTTCTTCGGCATAAATGCGCGACAGATAACTGGACAGGGCGCCAACCGGCGGTGCGATGCTCATTTCATTGTCGTTGAGGATAACGATCAGGCGCTTTTTCAGGTGGCCCGCATTGTTCATCGCCTCAAACGCCATACCCGCCGACATCGAGCCATCGCCGATTACCGCAATCGCATCGCCCAGACCTTCGGGCGTCACGCCACCCAGATCTCGCGCCACGGCAAAGCCAAGGGCCGCACTGATCGAGGTGCTGGAATGCGCCGCGCCAAACGGGTCATAGGGGCTTTCGCTGCGCTTGGTGAACCCGCTCAACCCACCGGGTTGGCGCAGGGTACGGATCCGGTCGCGCCGCCCGGTCAGGATTTTATGCGGATAGCACTGGTGCCCGACATCCCAGATGATTTTGTCACGCGGCGTATCGAATACCGCATGCAGCGCGGTGGTCAGTTCCACCACGCCCAGACCCGCACCCAGATGCCCGCCGGTGACCGACACGGCCGAGATCGTCTCGGCCCGTAATTCCTGCGCCACCTGATGCAGCTGCGCGTCCGAAAACTGCCGCAGGTCGGCCGGGCGGTTCACAAGATCCAGCAGAGGAGTGTTCGGGCGGTCAGACATATGGCGCGTTCCTGGCTTAGCTGTCCCGGGCAATAACGAAGCGGGCGGCGTCCTTCAAGGTTTCAGCCGACGCGCCATAGCCTTCCAACGCGGCGCAGGCCTGTTCCACCAGCTCCGCGGCACGGGTTCTGGCGGCGTCGAGGCCCAGCAGAGACACAAACGTGGCCTTTCCCGCCTCGGCATCCTTCTGAAGGCGCTTGCCCGCAATTTCGGCGTTACCCTCTATATCCAAGATGTCATCTGCGATTTGAAAAGCAAGACCAAGGGATTGGGCATATTGGCGCAAGGGCGCAAGATCAGCTTGGGCCAGACGCGCGCCGGCGCATGCAGACCACTCGATCAGCGCTCCGGTTTTTCCTGCCTGCAAATGGGTGATTTCTTCCAGCGTCAGCGGAGAGTCTGCCGATTCCGCCGCGATATCCAGCGCCTGGCCCAGCACCATGCCCTGCGCTCCGCTTGCCTGCGCCAGAGACAAGGCCAATTCCGCGCGAATTTCGGCGGGGCCAATTTCGGGACGGGTGCAAAGTTCGAATGCCAGCGCCTGCAATGCGTCGCCTGCCAGAACCGCGATGCCCTCATCCCATTTCACATGAACTGTCGGGCGCCCGCGACGCAAATCGTCGTTATCCATGCAGGGCAGGTCATCATGCACCAGAGAATAGGCGTGCAACGCCTCGATCCCCGTGGCAGGCCAGATCGCACGCGCTGTATCCACATCATGCAGCCGCGCGCTTTCCAGCACCAAAAACCCGCGCAGACCTTTGCCGCCTTGCGTGGCATAGGCCATCGCCTGTGTCACATCCAGATCGTCCAGCGCGCCCAGAACCAGATCAAAATGGCCCTGAATCAGCGTTGCATCCTGCGCCAGTCTTCCGCGAAACATTTACTGACCTTCGACAACCGTCGTCCCGGTCGGTTGACCATCGGCGTCAAAGGTGATCGCGGCCACTTTTTCCTCGGCCCGCTTCAGTTCATCCTCGCAGCGTTTCTTCAGCGCTGCACCCCGTTCATACAAGGCGATGGACTGGTCCAGCGCCACATCTCCACGCTCCAGCTGGCCGACAACGGCCTCAAGCTCCTTCATCGCCTGTTCGAATGTCATCTGGTCAACGGGTGTATCTGTCATCGGGCTGCCTTCATCAACTCTTCCACATGGGCACGTGTGGCCTCGGCCAGCGCTTTCAGATCATACCCGCCCTCCAAAGTCGAGACGATACGTCCCGCGCAATGCTGATCGGCAATCTTGCACAATTCGGCAGTGATCCAGGCGAAATCTTCGGTGGCCCAGTTCAGATTGGCCAGCGGATCATCCTGATGGGCGTCAAACCCGGCAGAGATTATGATCAGCTCGGGTTTGAAGGCGCGCAGTCTCGGGAAAGCCATTGTTTCATAGGCGGCGCGCATCTCGGCGCCGCCGGTTCCGGGAGACAGTGGAATATTCAGGACGTTCTCAAAGGCGCCGGTCTCGTCGGCGCGGCCTGATCCCGGCCACAAGGGCATCTGTTGGCTGGTGATCACCAACGCGCGCGCCTCATCCCACAGCAAATCCTGCGTGCCATTGCCGTGATGCACATCGAAATCCACCACAGCGACGCGGCGCAGACCGTGATGATCCAACGCGTGTTTCACCCCCAATGCGGCGTTGCCGAACAGGCAGAACCCCATAGCGGTTTCATTCTCGGCGTGATGGCCGGGAGGGCGAATGGCACAGAACGCATTTGGGGCTTCTCCGCCCAGCACTAAATCCACGGCTTTTACCACAGCCCCTGCAGCCCTATAGGCCGCATCTACAGATCCCGGCGACATGAATGTATCGCCGTCCACCTGCCGGAATCCCTCTGTCGGGCGACTTTTGCGGATGTCGCGAATATGGCTTTCGGGGTGAATACGCAGCAGGTCATCATCGGCTGCAAGCGGCGCGGTCACACGATCCAGGTCCAGCCTATCCAGCGCATGAAGGATATGTTCCAGTCGCGCGATTTGTTCCGGATGCCCCTCGGGTGTCACGTGCCCAAGACAATCCGCATGGGTCAAAAGGGCAGTTTTCATCACAATCCCCTGTTCATCTGGTCAAAATACCTTCGCCGAAGGCAAAGAACCGCCACGCAGCGGCTCAATCAATCCGGTGCCAGCATGTACCCGGCCCCGCGCACGGTCTGCAGGTACCGGGGTTGTTTCGGGTCTTGCTCGATCTTGCGTCTCAGCCGTGTGATCTGCACATCCACGGCACGCTCCTGCGCCTGACCCTTGTCACGGCCCAGATCCTCGACCAGCTTGGCGCGACTGATAGGGGCGCCGGGTTGGGCCGAGAAGATCTTCATCAGCTGGCTTTCCGTTGCGGTTAGGCGGACCGTTTCTTCGCCCCGCCACATCTCACCGCGCTCAACATCATAGCGGATCGGGCCGAGATGCAGAATCTTGGTTGCGGCATCCTGTGCCGGGGTTTCCGGCATCCGGCGCAGGATCGCATTGATCCGCAACAAAAGCTCTTTGGGCTCGAACGGTTTGGCCAGATAATCATCGGCCCCCGCCTCAAGCCCGGCGATACGGTGTTCGGTTTCGCCCCGCGCCGTCAGCAACAGGATCGGGGTGGTGTGGGTCTCGCGCAAGGCTCTGGTCAGGCTGACACCATCTTCGCCGGGCATCATCACATCCAGAACGATCATGTCGAAATCCAGCCCCGACAGCACCCGACGTGCATGGGCCGCATCCCGCGCCGCGGTCACCAGAAACCCGTTTCGCATCAGGAATTTCTTGAGCAGATCGCGAATACGCTCGTCATCGTCAACGATCAACAGATGGGCGTCCATATCACTCATGAGGTCGTATCCCGCAATTTGGTATAGGCATGACGCATATCAGCATCCATCATTGCTTCAAGCACTTTGCGAAACCCAGACACCGCTTCTGGGCCTGCGTCCTTATAGGCCGCGCGCATCCGCACGCGCTGGGCCTCGGACAGCCTGGTTTCAAGCGCCCTCCCGGCTTCGGTCAGAAACAGGTGCCGTTCGCGCTTGTCCACTGTACCGACCCTGCTTTCGACCAACCCATCGTCAATCAATGTCCGAAGGACCCGGTTCAGAGACTGTTTCGTCACTCCTAGAATAGCAAGCAGGTTATTGACGGTCGTCCCCGGCGCGCGATTTATAAAGTGGATAGCACGGTGGTGTGCCCGCCCATATGCCAGCTGTGTCAGAATGCGATCCGGGTCCGCCGTGAACCCGCGATAGGCGAAAAACATCGCCTCGATCCCCTGCCGCAGCTGTTCATCCGTAAGAAACAACAGGCTTTCTCCGCCAAAGGCCTGGGCGGGGCGGGTATCTGACATATTCTGCCTCATTCGTTACACAGGTCCGAGTTTATGTCAGCGTTGTTGACATTCCAAGAGCGGACAGGTATCGAATCGCAGTTTTTGCGCAACTTTATGTCCACTTCGGACCTATATTGCGCAATAATCGGAATATTCAACCCAGGCAGGGAGGTTTCGCATGGCGGGGTATGATGATCGTGACGGTGTCATCTGGATGGATGGAGAACTTGTGCCCTGGCGCGAGGCGAATGTCCACATTCTGAGCCATGCGATGCACTATGCGTCTTCGGTCTTTGAGGGCGAGCGGGCCTATAACGGCAAAATTTTCAAAAGTCGGGAGCATTCTGAACGGCTGGTCGCCTCGGCCGAGGCGCTGGACATGCCGATGCCCTATACGATCGACCAGATCGAAGCGGCAAAGGAAGACGCGCTGAAGGCAAGTGGCTTGCAGGACGCCTATGTCCGTGCGCTGGTCTGGCGTGGTTCGGGCGAGGATATGGGTGTGGCTTCGGCCAAGAACCCGGTCCGCATGGCCGTAGCGGTCTGGCCCTGGGGTGCCTATTACGGCGACGCCAAGATGCAGGGCGCCAAGCTGGATATCGCGGAATGGAAGCGGCCCAGCCCTGAGACCATCCCGGTCCATGCCAAGGCGGCTGGGCTTTACATGATATGCACCATTTCCAAGCATAAGGCCGAGGCCAAGGGCTGCTCGGATGCGCTGTTCATGGACTGGCGTGGTTATGTTGCCGAGGCGACCGGGGCGAACGTCTTCTTTGTGAAGGACGGCGAAGTTCATACCCCGTTGGCCGATTGCTTTTTGAACGGGATCACCCGCCAGACAGTGATCCAGATGCTAAAAGACAAAGGCATCACGGTGCATGAGCGCCGCATCAAACCTGAAGAGATGGCCGATTTTGAACAATGCTGGCTGACCGGTACTGCGGCCGAGGTCACGCCTGTGGGCCAGATCGGCGACTATACGTTTGAGGTCGGTGACCTGACCCGCGAGATTGCCGCCGATTACGAAAAACTGGTCCGGGCATAACCCGCAACCAAATTGAAACCCCGCCTTGGCGGGGTTTTATGCTTTTGGGCAACCGTCAACAGGTTCGGTTAGATATGTGAGTGCGCAAACTACCTTACAATGACCGAATTGGAGCCCAAACTTCCTATGGTCGGATGAGTTCCACGCAATTCATTTCGTAGTACAGATAAGCCCATGAAGAGGCTAGCAGCAAACCGAAACAAGCAGACACGACGGCCAAGCCCTTCTTACTGTTTTTCCAGAAAGTGAGCGAGATAGCCTATGCCACAAGGGCAATTAACCAGCTTTCCCAGTCGAAATATATGGACCGCAAACATTCTTCATAAGTCATTTAGTTTCGGTTCCATGTCGAGTTTACGTCTGGAATTCAAGCTGGCTTTCAAAGTTTTGCCAATGACCGCATAGTCCGCTCATCAAACCTTGCGCTAGCATTCCCTCAACCCGGCCTACCCGCTCTGTAAAACTGACTCTAATCCTAGAAATCGACGCCACGCTGGGCTTTGATCCCGGCTTGAAACGGGTGCTTTTCCTCGGTCATTTCGGTAACCAGATCGGCATAGTCGCGCAGCGCCTGTGGCGCATCGCGACCAGTCAGGAACACGCTGGTCTTGTCAGACCGCGCCTTGAGCCCGTCGATCACCTGATCGACAGTCAGATATTCATAGCGCAGGGCAATATTGATCTCGTCCAGAACGACCAGATCATACTCACCGCTTTCCATCAGTGCCCGCGCCTTGTCAAAAGCGGCGTTGGCAGCAGCGATATCGCGTTCGCGGTCCTGAGTGTCCCAGGTAAAGCCTTCGCCCATCGTGTGCCAGGTGACCAAGTCGCGCTCTTCAAAGAACCGTCGCTCACCGGTTTTCCACTTGCCCTTGATGAACTGTACGACGGCAACTTTCTGACCCCATCCCAGCGCTCGGATCACGACACCAAACGCGGCCGAGGATTTGCCCTTGCCCTTGCCGGTATTGATCAGCACCAGACCACGGCCCGGGTCGACGGCCTCGGACACTTTTTTGCGGTGCTTGGCCTGCACCTGCTGCATCTTTTCTTTGTGATCCTGCGCGTCGCTCATTCGGGCACCTCTGTGATTGTTGGGCCCAAACTAGGGCAAGATTGAAAAAGGTAAAGTCACGCTTTGTGATCGGTCAGGGACCGGGCCTTGCCGCGTTCCAGCCCCAGCTGGTGTTCGCGCCAGATCACGACCACATTGCCCGCAATCACCAGCGTCGCACCCAACAGGATCGCAAGCGTCGGCAGCTCATCAAACCAGATATAGCCGATGAATATGGCAAACAGCATGGTGGTATAGTCATAAGGCGCCAGCATTGAGGCCTGACCAAAGCGATAGGACGAGGTGACCAGAATCTGTGCAACACCGCCGATCAACCCCATTATGATCATAATTAGAGCCTGATTAAGTGTTGGCATGGTCCAACCCCAAAACGCGGTCAGAGCTGAAAGCAGGGTAGCGGTCATCGAGAAATAGAACACGATCGCGGCCGGGTGATCCACCTTGACCAACTGCCGGATATGGATCTGAACAAAGGCACGGGCGAGTGTGGCCGCCAGCACGCAAAGCGCCCCGATTGTGGCTGCCATCTCCATCTGGGTGGTGCCCAGCCTGGGCCAAACCATAATCAGCACGCCCAACAATCCCAGCGCGACGGCACCGATGCGGATCATGCGAATGCGCTCGCCCAGAATCAGCGCGGCTAGAATCAGGGTGAAGATCGGCGTGGCATAGCCTATCGCTGTTACCTCGGGGAGTGGCAACAGGCTGAGACCCGTAAAGGTCAAACCCATGGCGCTAGTGCCCAGAACGCCGCGCCAGAAATGACCCATCGGCTTTTTGACCACAAAGCCCTGCGCCAGCTCTCCGCGCCAAAGCAACCAGGCAATGATAACGGGAATGGCGAAGAGCGACCGGAAAAACACCAGTTCGCCGGGCGGGAAATCTTCGGACAGGGCTTTGACCAGTGCAGACATTGAGGTAAACAGAACCAACGCGGCCAGTTTCAGGCCCACTGCAAGCATGGGTCGGTGGGAAGTCAGGGATTGTGCCATTGGCCGAGAACCTGAGCCTTTGACTGCGAAAGATCAACGATTGGATTGTACCAATCAGGCAGATTTCCACGTGTCGGGCAGGGGTTGGCCGATCTCTTCGCTGAACGCCTCAAGAAACCGGATCATCCGTGCCACACGCGCCTGTGCCAATTCGCGCCCGGTGGGCGTCAGCATGTCTGCCGGCAGGCTCAACAGTTTGACCTTCCAGTGATCAATCGAGAATTGCTGATCATTCAGATCGCGGGCAGTGGCAAAAGCATCCTCGGGATCATACAGGTCGCGACCTAGATCACCTGAAACAGCGAAGTTGCGCGCAATGCCGATGGCCCCCAGCGCATCCAGCCGATCTGCGTCGCGAAGGATGCGGGCCTCGGGCGTTTCAGGCAGTATCCCGGCCGAGAAACTATGTGCGGCGATGGCGTGTTGAGTGGCATCGATTTCAGGCTGAGAAAACCCCAATTTCGCTAGAATAGGCTCTGATTCAGCCGCAGATTGGCGTGAGGCGAGGTGACGATCAGGGTCATCTTTGGGCAAGTTGACCAGGTCATGAAGATAGCTTGCCGCAAGCAGAACCCGAATATCTGCTTGCGTGTCCGCGATGGCCTGTACATTGATCCAAACGCGATCCAGATGCGCCAGATCATGGGCAGGATCTGTTTTCATGCGCTGCGCGACGATGCCGCGCAGCCGGGCGCGCAGCTCAGCCGATATGGCCACGGTTCTCGCCGATCTGACCCCGGTGCAAGAGCAGGTGGTCAAGGATTACGCAAGCCATCATCGCTTCGCCAACCGGAACCGCACGGATGCCGACACAAGGGTCATGGCGGCCTTTGGTGATGATCTCGGTCTCTTCTCCAGACTTGGTGATCGTTTTGCGCGTGGTCAGAATCGACGAGGTCGGTTTGACCGCAAAGCGTACGACTATATCCTGCCCGGTCGAAATCCCGCCCAGTATGCCGCCTGCGTGGTTCGAGCTGTATTGCGGGCCATTCTGCCCCATGAAGATTTCATCGGCATTGGCCTCGCCGGTCAGTTCAGCGGCGGCCATGCCTTCGCCGATCTCAACACCTTTGACAGCGTTGATCGACATCATCGCGGCGGCCAGATCAGTGTCTAACTTGGCATAAACTGGCGCACCAATCCCGGCAGGGACACCACGCGCAACGACCTCAACCACTGCTCCGACCGAATTGCCGGACTTGCGTAACCCGTCTAAATAGGCGGCCCAATCTTCAGCGGCTGTCGCATCGGGCGTCCAGAATGGGTTCTGTTCAATCTGTGACCAATCGAAATTCGTGCGGTCGATCTTATGCGGGCCGATCTGGGTCATGTACCCGGTGATCTGCACATTCGGCGCGATCTGCTTGATCGCTTCGCGGGCCAGGCCCCCGGCGGCAACGCGCGAGGCGGTTTCGCGCGCCGAACTGCGGCCACCGCCGCGATAATCGCGGATACCGTATTTTTGCCAATAGGTGATATCAGCATGGCCCGGGCGGAACTTTTCCATGATATCGCCGTAGTCTTTTGACCGCTGATCGGTGTTCTCGATCATCAGCTGGACCGGAGTTCCGGTCGTCTGCCCTTCGAACACGCCGGACAGGATTTTCACCTGATCGGGCTCGCGCCGCTGGGTGGTGTATTTATTCTGTCCTGGTTTGCGCTTGTCCAGCCAGTGCTGGATCACCTCTGCGTCGATGGTCACCCCCGGCGGGCAGCCATCAACAGTGGCACCCAAGGCGGGCCCGTGGCTTTCACCCCAGGTGGTGACGCGGAAAAGATGGCCAAAGCTGTTCATCGACATAAGGCGTGCTCCTTCTGAGCATCGTGATTAGCGGGCAAGGCCCGTAGCCTCAAGCGGATTTGCGGTTGGGGCCCAGCACCCCAACCCTTTCCGGTCAAGCCGCCGAGGACAGCTGCGTCCGCATGGCGGTGATTTTCAACGCCGCCTGTGCCGCCTCGCGCCCCTTATCCACGAAATGCGCGCGGTAGATGGTATTGTGGTGGTCCGTCTCTTGATACTGGTGCGGCGTCAGCGAAACAGACAGAACCGGAACACCGGTATCCAGACCTGCGCGCATCAGCCCATCGACCACAGCTTGCGCCACGAAATCATGCCGGTAGATGCCGCCATCCACCACAAAGGCCGCGCAGGTCACAGCTGCATAGCGCCCAGTCTGGGCAAGATCGCGGGCCAGCAGGGGCATTTCGAACGCGCCTGGAACGTCGAACACGTCCACCTGATCGGCGGGTATCAATTCCAGAAACCCGTCGAGTGCACGGTCGACAATATCGGCATGCCAGCTGGCCTTAACAAACGCATAACGGGTGTGTGTCATCAAGATCTCCTTCCGGTTTGGTGGTTTGCTGGCGGTTGCGAAAACCGGTTCCCACTTTTCGCTGCCAGCACGACATGACACGTCACCCAAGGCGATCACGAGCAGGCGCGCGGGGTTACCGGCACACTGCACGTTCTCTTTCATCCGGACTGTAACCGTCGGCTCTGGCCTCTCACCAGATCTGCTGACACCCCGAAAAGGGGCCGCTCGCGGGCTTACGGGTTATCGCCCGCATACCGCCGGTGGGGAATTCCGCCCCGCCCTGAGAACGAGGCGCACCTTGCCAATAGGTGCGCGGTTCTGCAAGAGCTTTTGCAGGAGGACCGCAATGCACCCCAATCCCGCCTTCCGCGCCGAGGATCGTGACCGTCATATTGCTTTTGCGCGCGAGCGCGCATTTGGTGTTTTGGCTTTGTCAGCGGACCAAGGGCCTTTGCTTAGCCATGTGCCGTTTCTGTTGTCAGAAGATGGCGCAGAAGCATCGCTGCATCTGGTGCGGTCCAATCCGATCGTCCGGGCATTGAATGAACCGCGCACGGTTCGAATCGCTGTATCAGGGCCTGACGGATATATCTCGCCCGACTGGTACGGGATTGAGGATCAGGTGCCCACTTGGAACTATGTGGCGGTGCACCTGACCGGAACGCTTTCGCTTCTTCCGCAGGACGCGTTGCGCGATTTACTCGATCGTCAGTCGGATTTTTATGAGCGCCGGTTGAACCCCAAGCCACCCTGGAGCGCCAGCAAGATGAGCGCGGAGGCTCTGGACAAGATGATGCGCATGATTGTGCCCTGCAAGTTGCAGGTAGATGACATTCAGGGCACCTGGAAGCTGAACCAGAACAAGCCGGACGATGTCCGTCTAGCCGCCGCAGATCATGTGGCGGTAGACGGGTTCGGAAGCGAGACCACTCACCTCGCCGCGCTCATGCGGTCTAGGTGAGCGGACGGGCTGGTCAGTTGCTGAAGGTCGCCAGATAAGCGGCGACATCCTCAGCCCCTTTTTTCAGTTTGACGCTCATGTTCGGACGGGCGGTTTCGTCATCCAGATAATCCCTCAGGAAAACAATCGGGTCCTGCGAATATTCGACGATGTTTTCCTGTGTCCAGACCAGCCCTTCCTGGCCAGCACGGATCATGTCATCGGTGTACATCCCGATTGGTAGGCGTTCGCTTCCGTTCAGGTAATCGGTTTCTGTTCCGGCCACCCGGCCTACGACCCCATAGAGATTCGGCCCGGTGATGCCGCCTTTGACCAGAACTTTTCCATCTTTGATAATTGCATGGCACGAAGAGCACCGATTGTAGAGGCTTTCCCCCTTTGCCGGATCGCCGGCGGCGATGGATTGCGATGAAAGGGTCAGGGCGAAGGTTAGAGTGGCTGTAAAAAGCTTTGGCATGGAAAAATCCCGTTAAGGTTGGTCCTGTTACAGGCCCTTGGGACATTCCAGCCAAATGTGCAATCGAATTGAGACTCGTCTAGTGTGTTGAAAAATATCTATTTTTAACTCATTATTTTAGCCAAGGTAGATTCAATCGAAGTGGATTTTTGCGTGGCAAAATCAGGTCAGAATTTTGCAGATCTTCGCCGGTCAACAGTCTTCGGTTCTGTGTTGTGAGGGTGTTTTCGTTGCCTGGTTGCCATCCGAATCACTCCGTGAACCACCCGCGCGGCAGGGCAAACCTTCACGGGTAATCCGGCCCATCCCTTGAAAAAAACGCCTTTCGTTGTGACATGAATGCCAAGATGCGGCGTAGTGCGCGCCTATGACCGCTGGACGAACCGATTTCTCCCGGATAGATAGCCGCGATGAGACGCCGCTTTGATGCGGTGCTGATGCATGTTTGCCCGGTATTGCCGGGCGCCGGAATCGGAGAAAACCTCGTGTCCCACGCAGAAGACCACGAAGGCACCCGCAGAGATTTCCTCTACTACGTCGCAGGCGGCGCAGGTGTCGTTGCGACGGGTGCAGCCGTATGGCCCCTGATCAACCAAATGAACCCCTCGGCAGACGTTCAGGCCCTGTCCTCGATCCGCGTGGATGTGAGCGGTGTCGAGCCCGGAACCCAGCTGACCGTCAAATGGTTGGGCAAACCCGTGTTCATCCGTCACCGCACCGGTGTCGAAATCGACGAAGCGCAGAAGCAGGACGCCGATGGCGTGGATGCCCTGCCTGACCCGCTGGCCCGTAACTTCAATCTGAATGCTGATGCACCGGCCACGGATGCAAACCGCGTGATGCCGTCGCCGGAAGGCGAAGCCGCAGGTGCCTGGATCGTCCAGATGGGCGTCTGTACTCACCTCGGTTGTGTCCCGCTGGGCGATGCTGGCGACTTTGGCGGCTGGTTCTGCCCCTGCCACGGTTCGCATTACGATATGGCTGGCCGTATCCGCAAAGGTCCTGCACCTGAAAACCTGCCCGTTCCGCCCGCTGAGTGGACGGACGCCAGCACCATCAAACTCGGCTAAGGGAGACCCAGATGTCCGGAATTCCCCACGATCACTATGAGCCGAAGACAAGTGGCGAGAAGTGGCTGAACAGCCGCCTGCCCATCGTCGGCCTGATCTATGACACCCTGATGATCCCAACCCCCAAGAACCTGAACTGGTGGTGGATCTGGGGCATCGTCCTGGCGTTTTGCCTGGTCCTGCAAATTGTCACCGGTATCGTTCTGGTGATGCACTACACTCCGCATGTTGATCTGGCCTTTGCCAGCATCGAGCACATCATGCGCAACGTGAATGGCGGCTATATGCTGCGGTATCTGCACATGAACGGCGCATCGCTGTTCTTTGTCGCGGTATACATCCACATATTCCGCGGCCTGTTCTATGGCTCGTACAAAGCCCCGCGCGAGGTTACGTGGATCATCGGGATGCTGATTTATCTCTGTATGATGGGCACTGCCTTTATGGGCTATGTTCTGCCCTGGGGTCAGATGTCCTTCTGGGGTGCGACCGTGATCACCGGCCTGTTTGGTGCGATACCGTTTGTGGGTGACGCGATCCAGACTTGGCTGCTGGGCGGACCGGCTGTGGACAACGCCACGCTGAACCGCTTCTTCTCGCTGCACTACCTGCTGCCCTTTGTAATTGCGGCGCTGGTCATCGTGCATGTCTGGGCTTTCCACACCACCGGCAACAACAACCCGACAGGTGTTGAGGTTCGCCGCGGTTCGAAAGCCGAGGCTGAGAAAGACACGCTGCCCTTCTGGCCTTACTTCGTGATCAAGGACCTATTCGCACTGGCGGTCATCCTGGTTGTGTTCTGGGCGATTGTTGGTTTCATGCCGAACTATCTGGGCCACCCGGATAACTACATCGAAGCCAACCCGCTGGTAACACCGGCACATATCGTGCCCGAATGGTACTTCTTGCCGTTCTACGCGATCCTGCGTGCCTTTACCGGCGAGGTCTGGGTTGTTCAATTCGCCAGCTTCATCACCGGCGGCATCATTGACGCCAAGTTCTTTGGTGTTCTGGCGATGTTTGGTGCGATCCTGGCTATGGCTCTGGCGCCGTGGCTGGACACGTCGACCGTACGTTCGGGTAAATACCGGCCGATGTTCAAATGGTGGTTCTACCTGCTGATCGTCGACTTCTTTGCCCTGATGTGGCTGGGTGCGATGCCCGCAGAAGAGCCCTATGCGACTTTCTCGTTAATCGCATCGGCCTACTGGTTCGGCTATTTCTTCGTGATCCTGCCGGTTCTGGGTGTCATCGAAAAACCCGATGCACAGCCGGAAACCATCGAAGAAGACTTCAACGCGCATTATGGCAAGGCTGACGCCGACGCCACGCCGGCCGAGTAAGAAGAGGGACCGGAAACATGTTCAAGAAACTTGCAATCGGTGCCGCGTTTGCCATCGCCCTTGCTCCTGTCGCGTCCCACGCGGCAGGCGGCGGCGAGCAGCATATCGAGGATTTCCAGTTTTCGTTCGAAGGGCCGTTTGGCACCTGGGACAAGCACCAGCTGCAGCGCGGCCTTCAGATCTATACCGACGTCTGCGCCGCCTGCCACGGTCTGAAATATGTGCCGCTGCGGACGCTGGAAGACCTGGGCTATTCCGAAGAGGAAGTTATCGCTTATGCTTCTCAGTTCGTTGTGTTCGACGAAGAGCCTAACAGAGCGGCGCTTTTTGATCCGGATACTGAAGAGCTTCGCATTTTGAAGCCAACAGATCATTTTCCGACCAATAACTCGCAAAATGCGCCGGACCTAAGCCTGATGGCCAAGGCCCGCGCCGGGTTCCATGGCCCTTATGGAACCGGGATCAATCAGCTGGTCAAAGGTATGGGCGGGCCGGAATATATCGCCTCACTTTTGACCGGATATACCGGTGAGACAAAAGAAGAGGCCGGATCGGTTCTGTACGAAAACACCGCCTTCCCCGGTGGTTGGATTTCGATGGCGCCACCCTTGGCGGATGAGCAGGTCGAGTTTGCCGATGGCCACGCAAATGACGTCGAGCATATGTCGGAAGACGTTGCAGCCTTCCTGATGTGGACGGCTGAACCGAAGATGATGGAGCGTAAGTATTCGGGCTTTGTCGGTGTTGTCTTCCTGACGCTTCTGTCGGTCCTGCTGTACCTGGTCAACAAGCGTCTGTGGGCAGGCGTTAAAGGCAAGAAGAAACACTAAGCGCCTTTCCAGAAAAGTTAGAAACCCCCGCGCCACTGGCAGCGGGGGTTTTTTTGTTGCTTGGGGGTGGAAGGGGCGGATCAGGCGCTGAGCTGTGTTGCGGAGCGGCCGGTGATGGTGGCGGTCACGACTTGCCCTTCGGATTGAGCGGTTTTGAACGTGACTTCGGTGAACTGCTCGGTCCGGCCCATATGCGGGTTTTCCATCAGGATGTGATGTATCTTGCCAACCTGGGCGGTCAGGTGCTTGGCAATCTGCACCTCGCCAGCGGCACGCAGACGGGCGGCGCGGGTTTTGATGACATTGCCGTTGACCTGCTGCGGAATGCGGGCAGCGGGTGTACCTTCGCGTTTGGAGTAGGGGAAGACATGCAGCCATGTCAGATCGCAATCGGCAACCAGCCTTAGCGAGTTTTCGAAATGGGCCTCGGTCTCGGTCGGGAAACCGGCGATGATGTCAGCGCCAAAGGTCATCTCGGGGCGCAGTTTGCGGGCCTCTTGGGTAAAGCGGATCGCATCGTCACGCAAATGGCGGCGTTTCATCCGCTTCAGGATCAGATCGTCGCCATGCTGCAGCGACAGATGCAAGTGAGGCATCAGGCGGGGTTCTGTGGCAATGGCCTGCATCAGGTTTTCATCGACCTCGATCGAATCGATCGAGCTGATCCGGAGGCGCGGCAAATCGGGCACCAGTTTGAGGATGCGCATAACCAGATCACCCAGCTTTGGCTGGGCAGGCAGGTCAGCCCCCCATGAGGTCAGGTCGACGCCGGTCAGAACGACCTCATTATAGCCCTTATCGACCAGACGCTTGATCTGGTCCACAACAACGCCCGCGGGGACGCTGCGCGAATTACCGCGGCCATATGGGATGATGCAGAAGGTACAGCGGTGGTCACAGCCATTCTGAACCTGTACATAGGCGCGGGACCGAGTGCCAAACCCGTCGATCAGGTGGCCAGCGGTTTCGGTAACCGACATGATGTCATCAACCTGGACGGCCTCGGTTTCACCAATGAAATCCGCCGCCATACCTTTCCAGGTTTCGGGTCGCATCTTTTCCGTGTTGCCAATGACGGCATCGACCTCTTCCATCTGGGAAAAGGTCTGCGGTTCTGTCTGCGCAGCGCAGCCGGTCACAATCAGCCGGGCATTCGGGTTTTCGCGGCGCAGTTTGCGGATTTCCTGCCGGGCCTTGCGCACTGCCTCGGCGGTCACGGCGCAGGTGTTCACCACCACCGCATCGGTCAGACCGGCCTGTTGCGACAGCTCTTTCATCGCCTCGGTCTCATAGGCGTTCAGGCGGCAGCCCAGCGTGGCGAATTTGGGCGGGTTCATCCCAGCGACCTCAGGAATTCCGGCGTCAGCAGGCCTGAGAAGACATGGGCGGTAGGGCCGGTCATCCAGACGCCATCGTCGCGCCAATCAATCCAAATCGTGCCGCCGTCCAGCTCGATCTGAACCTTGCGTCCGGTCAGGCCGCGCCGGGCTGCGGCCACGGCCGTTGCGCAGGACGAAGAGCCAGAGGCCAGGGTGATGCCAACGCCCCGTTCCCATACGCGCATGCGGATATGATCCGGACCGATCAGCTGTGCCACTTGTACATTGGTCCGTTCTGGATAGAGCGGATGATATTCATACCGTGCGCCGAACTCTGCCAGCGGAATCGCCTCGGCATTGTCGACAAAGAAGGTGCAATGCGGGTTTCCCATGCCGGTGGCGGTTGGGGCGCCTTCGATCGGCAGTTCCAAGGTGTCCACGTCTTCGGTCAGTGGAATCTCGTGCCAGTTCAGCTGCGGCAGTCCCATATTAACCGAAGTCAGCCTGTCCCCCGCATCGCTTGCATAGAGCGTTCCCCGCTCGGTGGTCAGGGTCAGGGTCTGTTTGCCGGTTTCCTCCATCAGAAACCGCGCGATACAGCGGGTGGCATTGCCACAGGCGGCCGAGGTCGAGCCATCGGCGTTGTAGAACACCAGATGGGCATCTGATGCGCCGTTTTCGATGACGGCGAGCTGATCAAAGCCGACCCCAAATTGCCGATGCCCAATGGCTTGAGCCAAGGCTGGTGTCACCCCGACCTCATGCGCGCGCGCATCCACAATGACAAAGTCATTGCCCAGCCCATGCATCTTCATAAAGGGCAATCCGGTGTTCTGAATTCCTTGCATGGCGGGCATATAACGTTGCTGCGGATGGGAATCCACCCTGTGGCGCAGATTCGTGAAAAAAGGGGTTGACCCCCTTGCGCCACCTGCCTAAGTAGGCCGCCTATCGGGACGCCGTTTCGAAAGAAACTACAGGCGTAACGAGGTGTGAAATAAGGTCTTGAACCCAGTCGGGAAAATGCCTTACAGAGCGCCACGGATCCAAAGGATCCAAACAAAAGAGTGGGCCGTTAGCTCAGTTGGTAGAGCAACTGACTTTTAATCAGTGGGTCGCAGGTTCGAATCCTGCACGGCTCACCACTTTTTACATAGCACCAACGCGTTACGCAGGATCAGATTGATGCGAACGTATAACCACACCGCATGTGCAATGATCTGCCGAGGAGATCCGTGGCGATTGTAGCTTATCGGCGATGGCTGCTTCGATGTCACCTTCGTCCAATTACGGGTGTGAGAATCCAAACGGCAAGTTGGCGGGACAAAACCCTTCGAACTGCAGAAATCACTTTACGTTCAAGGGTTTGCGACTTCTGTTAGCCTCTGAATGTAAATGGTGCCTCAAGAGGGACTCGAACCCCCGACCTTGTCCTTACGAAGGACCTGCTCTACCAGCTGAGCTATTGAGGCAAGCGAGGCTCATTTAAACCCTCGTGCGGGTGCTTGCAAGCGGTGAAACCCCGGGTTTCATGACCTCAGAAGCACCTGTTTCCGCATTTTGTTATCACCGTTCATTGAGGGTCCGGCGCGCACTGGAAATCGGAACCGGGTTGACTGCAGTTATATATTTCTATATTTCATGAAATATGGAAATAATAGCAACAGAACAACTGGCGACTTTGGGTCACCCGCAACGGCTTTCAGTGTTTCGCATGTTGATGCGACGCTTTCCTGACGCTGTCCCGGCCGGAGAGCTTGCCTTGGGGCTGGGGATCAAGCCCAACACATTATCGAACTATCTGAACGCGTTGCGACAGGCGGGGCTGGTCCGGCAGAATCGGTCTGGTACCTCTTTGCTCTACTCGATCGAGATGCAGAATGTGCAGCAGATGCTGGATTACCTACTGAACGATTGCTGCCGCGGACGCCCCGAAATCTGTATCCCGTCAGGCTGGGAAAGCGACAGATCAGCGGACCGAAAATATAACGTTCTTTTCCTGTGCGTTGGCAATTCCGCCCGTTCGATATTTGCTGAATCTATCCTTCGCGCGCTGGCGGGTGAGCGTTTCAACGCATATTCTGCGGGAACGCAGCCTTCATCCGGGCTCAACCCTATAGCGGTGCAGGTCCTTAAGGACAAAGGGCATGATGTTTCGGCTCTGCGCTCGAAACATATCTCAGAATTTGCCACCTCTGACGTGCCCGAGATGGATTTTGTCTTTACCGTCTGCAATCAGGCCGCGAATGAGGAATGCCCGGCCTGGGATGGCCAGCCGATCAGCGGTCACTGGGGCGTGGTCGACCCGGTCATGGCGACAGGCACGAAGGCTGAAAAAAGCCTGGCCTTCCAGAACGCCTATGGTTCGCTCAGGCGCAGGATCGAGGCCTTTACCTCGCTGCCGGTCGAAAGCCTCGACCGGATCGCCTTGCAATCTGCTGTCGACGATATTGCCAGAACATCTGACGAGGACATGACATGACAACCTACGCTGTGAATGGCCTTGGCCGGATGGGCAAGCTGGCCCTGAAACCACTATTGGAGAAAGGCGCAAAGATCGCCTGGATCAATGACGGGATCGGTGATCCTGAAATGCACGCACATTTGCTGGAATTTGATACGGTTCATGGACGCTGGGAAGCAGATTTTGACTATGACAAAGACAGCGTCACCATAGAGGGTATGCGCTTGCCGTTTGTCGGTACCCGCGACCTGAACGCGCTGCCACTGGACGGGGTCGACGTGGTGATTGACTGCACTGGCGCCTTCAAAACCGAGACCAAGCTGGCGCCATATTTTGATGCAGGCGTCAGGAAGGTTGTCGTCTCGGCACCGGTCAAGGATGGCCCGACCGCCAATATCGTGATGGGCGTGAACGAAGGTACATATGATCCGAGCGCGCATCACATCGTGACGGCTGCGTCCTGCACCACCAACTGCCTGGCGCCGGTGGTCAAGGTGATCCACGAAAATCTGGGCATTCGGCACGGGTCGATGACCACGATCCATGATGTGACGAATACGCAGACCATCGTGGACCGACCCGCCAAAGACCTGCGCCGCGCGCGCTCGGCCCTGAATTCGCTGATCCCAACCACCACCGGCTCGGCCACGGCAATCACCCTGATCTACCCCGAGCTAACAGGCCGGTTGAACGGCCACGCGGTCCGGGTGCCGCTGCTGAATGCCTCGCTGACCGATTGCGTGTTCGAAGTGGAGCGGGAAACAACCGTCGAAGAGGTCAACGCGTTTTTCAAAGAAGCCGCCGATGGAGATTTGAAGGGTATTCTGGGCTATGAGACCCGCCCTCTGGTCTCGACAGACTATACCAATGACCAGCGTTCTTCGATCATCGATGCCCCGTCGACCATGGTGGTGAACGGCACCCAGGTAAAGATCTACGCCTGGTATGACAATGAGATGGGATACGCGCACCGTCTGGTCGACGTCGCGCTCATGGTCGGAGCCGCGCTGTGACCCAGCGGCCCGAAGGTTTGTCGGCCTATATCGCGGTCACGGCAGCCTATTGGGCATTCATGCTGACCGACGGCGCGCTTCGTATGCTGGTGCTGCTGCATTTTCATACGATGGGCTTCTCGCCGGTCCAGCTGGCCTATCTGTTTGTTCTGTATGAAATTGCCGGTATCGGCACCAATCTGGCGGCGGGCTGGATTGCGGCTCGGTTCGGGTTGACCTCGACGCTCTATGCGGGGCTTGGCCTGCAGGTGGGGGCGTTGCTGTTGCTGACACAACTAGACCCTAATTGGGCAATTCCTGCCAAAGTGGCCTTTGTCATGATCGTTCAGGGTGCCAGCGGCGTGGCCAAGGATCTGGCCAAGATGTCTTCGAAATCCGCCGTGAAACTGCTGGCCCCGACCGAGGATGGCGGCCTGTTTCGCTGGGTTGCCCTGCTGACCGGGTCCAAGAACGCGGTCAAAGGGCTGGGCTTTTTGCTGGGTGCAGGTCTGCTGGCCACGTTTGGCTTTAACTGGGCGGTGCTGGCCATGGCTATGGTGCTGGGCGTCATCATGATCGCGGTCGTTCTATTCATGCCGCCGGGCCTGCCCAAAGGGCGTAAAGACGCAAAATTCTCTGAGGTTTTTTCGAAATCCCCCAATATCAACTGGCTGTGCCTGTCCCGCCTGTTTCTGTTTGGCGCGCGCGATGTGTGGTTTGTGGTCGGGATTCCGATCTATTTCTATGCGGTGCTTTCCGACGGGTCCGAAACCGGGAACCGAGCGGCCTTTTTCATGATCGGGACATTCATGGCGGCCTGGATCATCCTATACGGCGCAGTTCAGGCCAGCGCCCCGAAGATCCTGCGCGCCTCTGACCGGTCCGAGCCCCAATTGATCCGCGCCGCGCGCGATTGGGCCGTAGCCCTGTTCTGCGTGCCTGCCGCCCTGACCGTCGCTGTGGCCTTATCCTCGGGGCCCGCCACTTGGCTGACCATTACGCTGGTGATCGGCTTGCTGATCTTTGGAGTGATCTTTGCCGTGAACTCCTCGCTGCACTCCTATCTGATCCTGTCCTTTTCTCAGGCCGAGCGGGTCACGATGGATGTCGGTTTCTATTACATGGCCAACGCGGCCGGCCGATTGCTGGGCACAGTGCTGTCTGGCCTCACTTACCAGATCGGTGGTTTGGCAATGGTTCTGGGAACAGCCGCAACAATGGTCGCTCTGTCCGCGATGGCCTCGGACAGGATGCAGGACCGTTTGGCGGTGGGTTAGCATTCTCACCAAACTTGCTCGCGAATGCGGCATGGACTTCATAATTTTTGCGGATGAATTCTGTGACAGGACAAGTGGAATTAGCCCCTACATGTTACGCTATCCGGTAGAAACGCTTTGTTGGCGATGCCGCAGGGCATTTCAGCGGATCCAATTTGTTGTTTCAAAATCTCAGTGGCACACTCGGGAAGCGCGCAAAGCCACGCGTTCGAAAGCTCACTGAAGCAAAAGACTATTTTGATTGGTACCCAAGCAATAAGGCTTGCAGTGGTTCGTGGCCGACCGCTCAGCCTTAACAATCCGATATCACTGCCCAGAGGCATTTGACCTGGAATGCCACCACTCGAGTTGCATGAGGTCCGAGCATCAGCATTCCTTGGTCGGGTAGAAGTTAATGTCACACCACCGTCGCTATTCTGCAGCGTTCGGAACCGTCGCTTCTGCGTACATTCCCTTCACACGTTCCTTTGTTGGATCGAAATGCGGGAATGGCACGATCTTGGCTTTCAACCGCTTTTGTTGGCCGTCCAGCTGCCCGATTTCGATGTCCGCTCCAACGATGGCATGGGTAACCGAAATCCGACCCAAAGCGATGACCTTGCCGAGGATGGGTGATTTCATCGCGCTGGTAATCTCTCCGACCTGCGCTTTCCCAACGCGCACGCAGTCACCGGGTGAGGGGACCGTACCCCCTTCGATCTCAAATCCAACCAGTTTGCGGTGTGGGTGGGCCTTGCGCTCCTCTATCGCCGCCCGCCCAATGAAGTCGTCGGTCTTTGATTTCAGCGGCACAGTAAAGCCGATGCCGGCCTCGAACGGATCGGTCTGATCGTCGAATTCTGACCCGGCAAAGATCAGACCGCCCTCGATCCGCAACATGTCCAATGCGGCCAGGCCCAGAGGCGCAATGCCATACTCTTGGCCCACCTCCCAGACACGATCAAAGATTTCGACGGCATCCTTGGGGTGGCAGAAGATTTCATACCCAAGCTCTCCAGAATAGCCGGTCCGAGAAATTACAACAGAAGTCCCCTGCACATCACCAACCCGCGCGACCGAAAGCCGGAACCACGGCAGTTCGTCGATCGTTGGTTGCTGAGGCGGTGTCCAGAATATCTTGGAAAGTATGTCGCGGCTATGCCGCCCCTGAACTGCAATGTTGTGCAACTGGTCCGTAGAGTTGCGCACCCAGACATTCATATTGCGTTTGAGCGCCTGTTCCTGCAGCCACAACCCGCTGGTGTCATTCCCACCGATCCAGCGGAAGTTCGTCTCACCCAACCGGTAGACGGTGCCATCGTCGATCATACCGCCGTGCTCATAGCACATGGCCGTATAAACGACCTGACCAACGCTCAACTTTTTCATGTTGCGGGTCACGCAAAGCTGCATCAGTTCTTCGGCGTCAGGTCCCACGACTTCGTATTTGCGCAGCGGGCTGAGGTCCATGACAGCAACCTTGTCCCGGCAAGCCCAATATTCGGCAATCGCGCCATGATTGGTCATCGTGTTGGGCAGCCAATAGCCATTGTATTCTAAGAAATCACGGGTGTGCCGTGCAAAGCAGTCGTGAAATGCTGTTTTTTTAGTTTCTTCCACATCCGCCTCCGCAGATTTTCTATAGCCATAGGACCGCTTGAAATCCTCGGTCGCCTTATAGGTTCGCACTTGAATGTCTGTTGGATTCCAGCCATTTGCCGGGTCGATATCGCAGGGACAGCCGGTGCTGACGCAAACCAGATCGGTCAGGGCGCGCAGCAGGACGAAGTCACCGGGTCGCGACCACGGATCGTCCATGCCAATGGCGTTGGTGTCATCCAGCATCGTGTTGAAAAAGAAGTTAATCGCTGGCCAGCCACCGCGCGGCTTGATGCCATATTGGTCCAGATCCTTGTTGATATTGTCCGAACAATTCACATGGCCGGGATAGCCAAGGTCTTCATAATATCGCGCCGTACAGGCCAGACCGAACGTGTCATGGCGCCCACAGGTATCTTGAACGATTTCGATCAGAGGCTCTTGATCTACTGACCAGTACTTTGAGAAAATCCCGGGTTGAGGATACAAGCTGCCCATCAGGCTGCGTGTTGTTGTCGGGTCGATTTCACGCTCGATCCCCTGATCCAGTGCGCGGCGGCTGAATGCCTGAAAATCGGAACACTCTCGGCCACGAATATCGACGATCTGGATGAATTCACCGGCCTTCACTTCGTATGAGTGCGCATTTCCCGGCTGAATATTGAAATCCTTAAGCGGATCGGCCAGCGGATCGGGTGGTCCGATATCGGGCTTTTCCAAACCGGGTGCAGAGCGCTGAATGTACAGGATGATATCTGTGGGAGGGTTGTTATCTTCGGGACGCATTGCCTTGCCGGGTGCAGCCACGATCAGAAGGCCATCACGTTCAGCGACGAAATGCACCATGTCACCGGGGCGCGACCCGTCGGTAAACGCCCGGATCGCGTCACCTTTTCCGATGTCGAAGCCCGCGATTTCCAATGCACGCAGAACTTTTTTGCCAGATGCTGATCCATTTGCGAGGGTTGTGATCAAACCTTCGGGCCGTCCATGCCCCTGAGTGCCCAGCATGGCTGCATCGGAGCTTCGGTCAGGAGAAAAGAAGACCATCTCAGCCGGTTGCATCCCATCGCGGTCCAGCAGCGTGATGGTATCGCCCTTGGACACCGGTACCGCGCGCGACCCCATTCCGGGGATCGGGTGGCGTTCCGTTCCATGCGGCAGGATCGGAAGGCCGGGGACCAGAACCCCGCTGCGTTCGAATGGAACTTCGAAGGCCGGCTTCACATTCATAGTGTGTTTTCCTGAATGGCTTCGGTTGCACCGCGATGGGTGACCACCAAGAGGCATCCCGCCTCGGTTCGCGAATAGTGGCTGAACCCGGCAGCAAGGCTGACAAAATCGCCGCTGCGATATCGAAACCCGTCGTGGTCGGTCAGATCGCCCTCAAGCACGAAGAACTCTTCCGGCCCGTAATGGACATGAGGGTTCGAACGTGTGCCTGGCGCCATCTTCATCAGATAGCTGCCTTGTCCGGTTTCTTCATCGAAACTGATATTCTTCCACCAGACCTGCGCATCGGGCAGGCCGTCCATCCGCATCCGGACAAATCCGGGGTCATCGAAGCGGATAACGGTGCGTGCGCTCTGTTTTTGTGCCATCTTAGTCGAGCCCCAACCGCTTTTTGCGCTGATCAGCCCAACTGCTGATCGCCATGTCGAAGGTAAGCGCCATCAGCGAGACATTCATGCCGAGCACAAAGTTCTTGCCCAGTTCGGTACCTGCCAGAGTTCGTTGAAGTTCCTGCCCCAGATCCTGCGTTCCAATGAAGGCCGCGATAATGACCATGAAGAAGGCGAACATGATGGCTTGATTAAACCCGACCGCCATAGTTGGCAGCGCCAGAGGGAACTGTACCGACATAAGTTTTTGCCGGCGGGTCGAGCCGGACATATCTGCTGCCTCGGTCATTTCCGGCGGCACGTTGCTGAGGCCAATAATGGTGTACCGGATCAGCGGGACGGCGGCGAAGATCAGAATCGAGAACACAACCGCGACATCATTGACCCCGAACAACATGATCGCAGGGATCAAGTAAATGAAGCTGGGGAAGGTTTGCGCAGTGTCGCAAGCCAGCAAAATGCTCTTGGACCAACGCGCGGACCGCGCAGCGACAACGCCCAGGGGGATACCGATCATGGTTGCCAGCGCAACGGCCGAGATCACGGTATACAAAGTAATAACCGACCGATCCCACCAGCCCGAGAACGCGACAATCGTAAAGAAGACTGCTGCGTAGATGCCGGGCTTTCGGCCACCAACCCAATAAGCAAAGGAAACAACCAGAAGGATGAACGCGGGAGTTGGAATGGCGAGTAGCGTATTCCGGAATGGAATCAGAACCTTGACGTTCAGAAACCAGCGCAACCATTCGGTTGTCCCTTTGATCATGTCGATGGCCAGGAACGACTTGATAACCACGTCGATTTCCTTGCCCTGGCTTAGATGCTGCTTGCGGCCAATTTCGGCCAGGATCGGGAAGACCTGAGACAGCAGAGTGAACCCAACAAACAGACCCAGTGCGACCAGCGAAATCTGGTGGCGCTTCCACCATGGGGTGCCGCGTTCGAAGTGCACTGGCTGTTTGACGACCCAGGCCTTTGACATCCGATCCAACGTGACAGCCAGAAGGACGATGGTTACGCCAATCTCGAAAGAACGGCCCAGCTTGAAACTACCCATCATCGCCAGCAGTTTCGCGCCAAGACCGGGCATTCCGATAAAGGCGGTCAGAACAACCATCGCAAGACACAACATGATCACCTGATTGACGCCGACCAGAACCTCGGTCCGCGCGGCTGGAACGTAGACGTGACGCAACATCTGCCATTTGGTACATCCAGACATCTGGCCTGCTTCGATCACTTCGGGGCTGACTTTTTTCAAGCCCAGAGTGGTCATCAGGATCATCGGCGGGATGGCAAAAGTAATTGTTGCGACGGCCCCAGCTGTCGGTCCGACCTTAAAAAAGATCACTGCTGGCAAGAGATACGTAAAGAAGGGCAGGGTTTGCAGCACGGACAGCATGGGTTTCAGCATCCGCTCGAACCAGCGGTATTTCCAGGCGGCGATGCCCAGTATCAAGCCCAAAAGAAACGCCAGCGGTGCGGCAACCACGATGACAGACATCGTCTGCATGGCGATCTTCCACTGCCCGATCGCGGCCGTCCAGATGAAGGTTCCCGCGCCTAATGCGGCCAGACGCCAACCACCTACGGCGTAGCCGACGACGGCTGCCACTGCGGCGATTGCGGACCATGGGATCGGGCCTAGATTGGGCCAACGGCGCTTGCCTTCCAGAAGGTTCGCTGACGTATCCAGCAGGAACTCAAGCGGACCTTCGGCGATAAATCGTGTGACATAGATCAGGCCAAGATCATTTTGGATAAAGTAGAAGACTGCATCCAGAACCTGCGCCGTTGGCGGAATCGCGGCTTCGGGGATGCGGTTTAGCCATTCGGGCAGAACTCCGACAGCTTTGGCAACGATCAGCACGAAGGCGGCGGCCAGCAGTGTAGTCAGGACTCTGGTTTTTCCCCACGTCCCGTCTGAAGTGTCCGGTACTTCGGTGGACAGCGCCGCCATCATTCAGCTCCAAGCAGAACATTCAATGCGGCGTCACGTTCCAAAACACCGGTGACAACGCCTTTGTCATCCGCCACCGGCAAAAGAATGCGGTTATCGTTGACAAGAACCCGCGCCAGTTCGTGAATGGTTGATCCACCATTGATAGGTGCGCCCTCCAAGGCATGACCGTTCACAGGTTTTGCCAGGCCTTCGGCATGTACGACCCGGGCCTTGTCGACATCTTCGGTAAACTTGGCCACGTACTCGGTGGCAGGGTTCATCACAATCTTGTCGGGGGTGTCACATTGTTCGACCGCGCCGTTGCGCATGATTGCAATCCGGTCTGCCAGACGTAGCGCTTCGTCAAAATCATGCGTGATGAAAACGATGGTTTTGCCCAGCATCTCTTGCAATCGCAGGAATTCATCCTGCATTTCGCGGCGGATCAGTGGATCAAGCGCCGAGAATGGCTCGTCCAGAAACCAGATATCGGGTTCAATGGCGAGCGACCGGGCGATTCCCACTCTTTGCTGTTGGCCACCGCTCAATTCCCGTGGGAAGTATTCTTCCCGACCTTCAAGGCCCACCAACTTGATGACTTCCAGCGCGCGCTCGCGCCGATCATGACGATCTTGTCCGCGCATTTCCAACGGAAAGGCCACGTTGTCCAAAACCGTGCGATGTGGCAGCAGTCCGAAAGACTGAAACACCATGCCCATCTTGTTTCTGCGCAATTCAATCAGATCGCGCTCGCTCAGGCTCATGATGTCCTGACCGTCAACCTCAATCGTTCCGCCTGTAATGTCGTGCAGGCGCGAAAAGCAACGTACCAGCGTCGACTTGCCTGACCCTGACAAACCCATGATGACCAGCATTTCGCCACGGCCAACCTCAATCGAGACATCCTTGACACCGGCGATATACCCATCTGCACGGATTTCATCAAAACCGCGGCCAGCGGGCATGGACTTCAGGTAGCTCTCTGGCGAGGGCCCAAACAGTTTCCATACATTTTTGGCTGAGATGACAGGCGCTGTGGCGGACATGGCTGCCTAACTTTCTTGTTGAGCGCGGCCTTGCATCGATCAGATGGTCAAGGCCGCGCCAGTTTCGGTGGATGTAGCCGGGATTATGAGCTGCAGGAACTGATCCAAGGATCGACGACAGCGCGGTTGGCGTCCAGCCATTCTTCGGCGGCTTCTTCCGGTTCAAGCTCATCAGTATCGACCAGCTTCGCCATCTCAGCAATCTGCGGATTGGTGAAAGAAATCTCTGTCAGGGCGCAATACGCGGCCGGCCATTTGTCTTTCATACCATCCCAGGCTGCCTTTTTCAGGTAACCTTTGGCGGGGTTGCCGCAATCATACAACGCATTCGGGTTAGGACCCTTGGCTGGGTCTTTGTCGCATCCGTCTTCCCATGCTGGGAACTCAACGAACTCACCAGGCCAGACGGCTTCGGCAAAGTTTGGCGTCCAGTTAAAAACCAGTACCGGTGTTTTGTCGGCCTCAGCCGCGCCTATCTCGGCCCAAAGGGCTGCGGCGGAACCCGCATTGATCACGGTAAAGTTCAGATCAAGTGCTTCGGCGCGTTCTTTACCATGCTTCAACCAGTCAACTGGACCATCCAGATACCGACCCTTGTCGCCGGTTTCGGCTGTCGCGAACAGGTGTGCGCAGTCGTTCAATGCATTCCAATCTGGCAGGCCCGGGCAGGATTCCTTGGTCCACATGGGATACCACCAATCCTCACGTGTAACGGCGTCATGATCGCCTGCGTCATGCAGGCCACCTTTTTCCAATGCCGCCCTGTAGGACGCGCCAAACGCGCCTTCCCAGACTTCCATCTCCAACGCCACATCGCCCAGGCGCACCGATTCATAGACCGCCTGGCTGTCGGTGGTGACGTATTCGACGTTGTTGCCCATCTCTTCAAAGATCAGGCCGACAACGTTCGACATCACGATCTGGCTGGACCAATTGTGAATTGGGATCACGATCGGGTCGCTGCTGTCTTCTGCAGTCGCCCCTGTTCCCGCAACTGCTGCCAAAGTTGCAGCAGAAAGGAGGTTTGTAAGTTTCATGTTTGCTCCCTGAGTGATGTTCATTTTTTAGGTTGTGGACTCTTCCGGCCCCGAATTTGTGCATTCTGCGCAGAATCGCCCCAGACGCAGAACAGAAATTTGAGGGTCTTTGACCATAAATTCTTGAGGCTAACCCGACTTTTTGCTATCTTAACAATTAGTTGCCTGATCGATTGCCCGCAGATGAGGCCAAATGTTTTTCGATCGCTATAACGTCCAGTTCGGGAATCCGCTCTGAAATGCCAAAGAAAACTTCAGTCACAGGGAAAGTCCTTCCGCCGCTCGACTATTTGTTGGCGTTTGAAGCTGCCGCAAAGGCGCAGAGCTTTGCGCAGGCCAGTAAGGTTCTGAACATCTCTGAAACGGCGATCAGCCGCAAAGTGCGGTTGCTAGAGCAACACTATGATGTGCCGTTGTTTGTGCGAGGGCACCGATCTGTTTCGCTTACCCAACAAGGGGCCATCCTGCTGGCAACCGTGGAGAAGTCGCTGGACCTGATGCGGGATGTCAGCCGGGATATGCTGGCCAAACATCAGGCCAACACGGTATCGATCTCCGCCACCAACTCTGTCGCGTCTCTTTGGCTGATGCCGCAACTTCGCAAGTTCAACAAATCAAATGGCCGCATCCGTATTTCGCTGGTCTCTTCTGACAGCGACGCAGAGTGCCTGTCGGATTCGATGGACTTGACGATACTGCGTGGAGATGGCGATTGGCCGGGATACGAGGCACAGCTTTTGTTCGGAGAAACCGTATTTCCGGTCTGCAGCCCAGAGTATCTCAAGAGCAACCCCAAAGCGGCAGATATATCTGCGCTGCCGGAACTGGACCTTATTGAAGTCGCCAGTGGTCATGCAGAGTGGATGACATGGCGCACTTGGTTCAGTGGCAATGGGGTATCGACGTCCTCGATGGAACAGGCAGTGGAGTTCAATACCTATCCGTTGTCAGTGCAAGCAGCTGTCGATGGACTGGGAATTGCATTGGGTTGGGCCCATCTTGTTGACCCATTGCTTGAAAGCGGCACCTTGGTCAGACCGGTTCAGGGCGCATCAGTGCGAACACAGTCCGGATACTACCTGTTAAAAAGGCCTCTTCACAAAGCTTTCCCAGAGCAGCGCATCGTTGAAGATTGGTTGCTTGGTCTCAGCGCGGGTCGGAAAAGATACGCCTGATCGCTGTGGCCAGCCTCTGTTTCCTAATGATGAATCGAGTAGCACTTTCAGGGAGTGTTAAACTCGCATATTGACCCTAGGGAATAAATATTTACTTTAAAGAAAAATATATGCGAATCTGGTTCGGCTCCTTGCCGTTCTGGTTGGAACACTATTGGCCTATTTTATGCAGGGAGACCGAAACCCAATGAGCTATAAATCTGACATCGAAATTGCGCGTGAGGCGAAGAAGAAGCCGATTCAGGAGATTGGTGCGAAGATCGGCATCGAATCTGCTGATCTTCTGCCCTATGGCCATGACAAGGCAAAGGTGAGCCAGGACTTCATCAATTCGGTTCAGGGCCGTGAGGACGGCAAGCTGATTCTGGTGACGGCGATCAACCCGACGCCTGCGGGTGAGGGCAAGACGACGACGACTGTGGGTCTGGGTGACGGTCTGAACCGGATCGGCAAGAACGCGATGATCTGTATCCGTGAGGCTTCGCTGGGCCCGAACTTTGGCATGAAGGGCGGC
>NZ_JBXWND010000017.1:0-60930 GCF_059610185.1 Ruegeria sp. YTSA108
CCAATCTCCTGAATCGGCTTCTTCTTCGCCTCACGCGCAATTTCGATGTCAGATTTATAGCTCATTGGGTTTCGGTCCCTGATTGAATTCCGTGCAAACCCGACGCAGAACGCCGGCGCTGCTCACTCCATACCGTTGTGTACCAAATTGGTGGCTATGGATTCCGACATAATTGCGCCTTGAAACGTCGTAGCGTCACATCGGCGCCTTCCGATCGGAAATTGCGGTCCCTTATGGTGTCCAGGCTCTCTGATCGGGGACAAACAGTGTAAGCTCATCGGCTAGCTTCAGCTCTCCGGGTCTTTCGACCCAAGCCGTGACTCCCCGCCGTCCTTGCGCTGCAGGCTTGAAGGCCGCACCATACCCGGGCAAGTCAGCCTCGATCTCGCGCCCTGGCAGGATACAGGGCCGGTTTTCCATGTCGATCGTCAGCGTCAGGCCATTTTCCACCTGCAAACGAGACGAGGGCGGAATATGGGTGAAATCCGGAATGCCGCGCAAGACAATGCTGACACCCAGATGGGACGGGTCCAGCTTACCCAAGCCCATTTCCTGCGCGATGGCATCAAGTTCTTCTGCGGACAGGATCGATAACTGTCGCACATTGCGAATTTCGGTGCCCACCGGGTACAGGTTTTTGACCCGTACGCAAGAGGTACGATTCACGCCTTCGTGACGCGCGCCTTGATCACCCGAGAAACCCAAATCCAGACTGTCCACGGAATTGGCCCGGAGAGTTTTACCTGCTGGTACGTGGCCCAACCAAACAACTTCGCCCGTGAATTCGGTTTCGCGCAATACCGGCATATTTATCCCTTTTTCAGAACTGACATCTGATGCGGAATAAAGGGCAAACCTTCGCGATTGAAAAGAAAAAAGACCCGGGACAGGCCCGGGTCTTTGAAAGTTTAAGCCGTTGGTTCCGGCTCCATCCCGCCATCGGGCGGAGTTTTCTTAACCTTGGTTTTCGGAATGGCTGTCACGCTGGGGGCGCTGCCCTCATCAGGTTTGTCGCCCTCGTCATCGCTTTCGCTGGGCGGCTCGCCATTCATGACGCGTTTGATCTCGTCACCGGTCAGGGTTTCATATTCCAGCAGCCCCTGGGCCAGACGTTCCCATTGCTCGTTCTGTTCTGACAAGATCTGATGCGCACGCTCATATCCTTGCTGGATCAGGCGCTTGACCTCTTCCTCGATCAGTTCCTTGGTATGGGCCGAGACCGAGAACCCGGCAGTGTTGCCAGAATAGCCATCATGCGCTTCGGCATAGTCGATATTGCCGACCTTGTCCGACATGCCCCAGCGCATCACCATCGCCCGCGACAGTTGGCTGGCCTGCATGATATCGCCCGCCGGACCGTTCGAGACATGGTCCTCGCCATATTTGATCACCTCAGCCGCCTTACCGGCCATCGTCATGGCCAGCTTTTGCTCACACTCATCGCGGTGATAGTTCAGGCGGTCCATTTCTGGCAGTGACACCACCATGCCCAGCGCACCACCGCGCGGAATGATCGTTGCCTTATAGACCGGATCACACAATGGCAGCGTCATACCAACAACGGCATGCCCTGATTCGTGATAGGCAGTCTTTTCCTTCTGGTCCTGGGTCAGCACCATGGAGCGGCGCTCGGCACCCATCATCACCTTGTCCTTGGCATTCTCGAAATCTTCCATGGTAACAAAGCGGCGACCGACGCGGGCGGCCATCAGCGCGGCCTCATTCACGAGGTTGGCCAGATCAGCACCCGAGAAGCCCGGAGTCCCGCGCGCGATGATGCGCAGATCGACATCAGGTCCGAGGGGTGTCTTGCGTGCGTGAACGCCCAGGATCTTTTCGCGGCCTTTAATGTCGGGGTTGCCGACAGTCACGTTGCGGTCGAAACGGCCTGGACGCAGCAGCGCAGGGTCCAAAACGTCCTTACGGTTGGTGGCCGCCAGAATAATCACGCCCTCATTGGCCTCGAACCCGTCCATCTCGACGAGCAACTGGTTGAGCGTTTGTTCACGTTCGTCATTACCCCCGCCATAACCGGCACCACGATGGCGGCCAACGGCGTCAATCTCGTCAATAAAGACGATACAGGGAGCGTTTTTCTTGGCCTGTTCGAACATGTCGCGGACACGGGATGCACCGACACCGACGAACATCTCAACAAAGTCCGAACCCGAAATGGTGAAGAAGGGCACACCCGCCTCACCCGCAATGGCGCGGGCCAGCAGCGTTTTACCTGTCCCCGGAGGGCCCACCAACAAAGCGCCTTTTGGAATCTTGCCACCCAGACGACTGAATTTCTGCGGATTGCGCAGGAATTCTACGATCTCTTCCAGTTCTTCCTTGGCCTCGTCGATGCCAGCGACATCATCAAAAGTTACACGGCCATGCTTTTCGGTCAGCATCTTGGCCTTGGACTTGCCAAAGCCCATCGCGCCACCTTTGCCGCCACCCTGCATCCGGTTCATGAAGTAGACCCAGACACCGATCAGCAGCAGGAAAGGAAGAAGAGTGACCAGGAAAGACTGAATGCCCGATTGCTGTTGTTTCACAGCCTGAACCGGGATGCTTTCATCGATCAGCAGTTTGGTCACCTCGGCATCGCCGGGCTTGATCGTGACATAGCTTGCGCCGCTTTGCGTGGTATAGCGAATTTGCTCGCCATCCAATGTCACGTTTTTGACTTCGCCGCCTTCAACAGCGGTCACGAAATCAGAATAGGTTCTTTCATTGCTCTGAAGCGTTCCACCTGGTCCGCTGAACAGATTGAACAGTGCAAGGATCAGCAAAAACAGAACGACCCAAAAGGCGATGTTACGAGCGTTGCCCAAGAAAAATCTCCCAAAAGATTTCGGCAGATGGGGATCTGCCGGGTTGCTCTTTAAAATAGAGATGATTCAAGCAGGTTCAATGCGATAAAACCGAAGAGTGAAACTCGGGCTCTTCTGGCGTCAGTTCTGCAAGCCAACCATTTGAGAAACCCACCATAGGTGCAGATACCAAGACCTCTCCACTCCAGACGGACGGAGACGCCAGAAGCGCGGCGCGCGGTTTTCCAAGTGCACGCCAATCTGGCACGGCCTGCAAACCAGCCGCACCTAACGGGTGAACCTGCGCGTCGGGAATCGCCGGGCCAGACAGGATCCACCGTCCATCCCAAATCTGACCGGGTGCGCCGGTTTCGCTCTCAACGGCATTTAGCTCTCTGCAAATCCACATTTTATCGGCTTTTGGGATCAAGAGGCATCCACCTATCGTCGCCGCCTCACCCTGATCAATCGCGAGCAGCGCCCGGTCTGTTGCAGCCTGACGCGGTGGATATCCGCGGCCCGCAATCCAGCGGACACAACCTGTAAGAAGACGACGTCGAATTTCCGCAGGCAGAGTGGAAAATTGCGCGCGATCGACACAGATATCGCCGCCATCGACACTCAGGACCTGACGGGCGGAATCCTGCGTAATCTGCTCTAATGCTTCACGGGCTTGAGCAAGGTTTTCAGCAACGCGGGACAGAGAATGCGCCGAAATCCCAATTTCGGACAAGCCGGTCAACGCGTCGCGCGCCTTGATACGATCAAACCGCCGGTCGTGATTCGATGGATCCTCGATCCAATCTGCCCCAATCTTGGCAAGATAATCGCGCAGTTGTTGCCGGGTGATCCCCAACATCGGCCGCAGCAGCATGATCCCTTGATAGTTCCGCATTGCGGGCATGCCGGACAATCCCGTCACACCAGCAGCGCGCGCCAATCGCATCAGCATGGTTTCGGCTTGATCATCGGCGGTGTGTCCCAGGGCAATCGCGCCGATCTGCCTGTCACGCGCCCAGTCTGACAGCAACTGGTACCGGGCCTGCCGCGCCCTATCCTGCAGGTTACCTGTCTGGTCCCACCCCTGCCAGTGCAACGTCTCATGTGGAAGGCCCAGACCCTGGGCAAGCTGCGCCACCCAATCTGCCTCCGCCACCGCTTCGGGGCGCAGATTGTGGTTCACCGTGGCGACAAACAGCTCAACCTGTTCCTCTTGGGCGATGTGCTTCAACAAACTCAGCAAAGCAACCGAGTCACCGCCACCGGACACCGCAACGCCTAGACGGCGCGGAAGGTTTTCCGGCAATCGCGCCCGGAGTTCGGATTTCAGGAGTGTGCCTTGTGTGGTCAAGTACAACCCAGTGACGTCATTTCCTGCGTGGCGCTGGAGGCCAATGCCGAGGCCGGGAACCGGACGCTAACCTCGCTCAGTGTGATACACGCCTGTTCGGTCTGTCCCAGACGGCCCAGAGCAGCACCCAGTTCGAACAAAGCCTCAGGCGCATAGGCGCCTTCGGAATCACCCGTGAAGCTGGCCAGAAAAGCCCTTGCAGCTTCGCGGGTGTCGCCAATGCCTTCCAACGCCTGCCCGCGCTTTAGGTGTGCTTCGGGCGCAAGCGGGCTTCCGGGATATGATGTATCGAATACTGCGAACTGATCCGCAGCGGCCTGGAAGTTTCCATCGGCCAGCGCCTGAGCAGCAGCATTGAAATCCGCTTGCTCGCCTACTGCCAACTCACCCAGGTCGGAATCGGTTGGCGCTGTCGGAGCAGCAGGGGCTGCGGATGTGATGTCCGTTTCTCCGCCCAGAGTTGTTGTATCACCGAGCGTACTCAGGTCGCCGCCTTCCAGTTCGACCAACCGAAACTCAAGATCACCGATGCGGTTGGTGCCGTCGGTTACAATATTCTGTACACGCTGGTTCAACTGCTCGGTCTGGCGCGTCAGGCGCTGCAACTCGGCCTCTATGGCATCAACACGTTCAAGTATCGAACTGCCGGACAGGTTCGGGGCCGGAGAGCCGGTTGTTGAAAACTCGCGCTTGAGCCGCTGAATTTCCACATGCAGCACCGTCAGTTCCTGCCGGATATCCGCCAAGGTTTGCTGATCCTGTGCTTGTGCCAAACCGGCGGTCGCCAAAACTGCGGCCAGAACCCATCCTGCTAGTTTCATCGTCTTATCCCAAAGTTGATCCGGTCAGCACCGTCACCGCGCGACGGTTTTTCGAATAGCAGTCCTCGGTGCTGCAAATCTCGATCGGGCGTTCCTTGCCAAAGCTGACAGTTGTCAGCCGGTTGCCCGCTACTCCGCGGGAAATCAGGAACTCGCGGGCGGCATTTGCCCGGCGCGCACCCAGTGCGAGGTTATACTCACGCGTGCCCTGCTCATCCGCATGGCCTTCGATCGTTGCCACAAAGTCGGGGTTGGCCATCAGCCAGTCGGCCTGCCCCTGCAGCACTGACTGCGCCTGCGGAGTAAGCGTCGACTGATCGACTGAAAACAGAACCCGGTCACCAACAGTTTGCTGGAAATATGCAGGCGAGCGCGGATCACTTGGAGAGCCCGCGGCCAGCCCGCCATTTGCGCCATTGCCAAAGCCGCCGCCCAGCGCAGACGGATCGTTATTGGTGCAGGCTGCCAACGCGCCAAACACACCTAGTGCTAGGATTTTGCCCAATACGTTCATCTCAGGTGCCTCGTTGTTTTTTCTCTTTATTGCCGTCTCTGTAGCATAGTGCAGGTTCCTTGTGAACTTTTCCTGCCAGCAGCCGTGATCAATTCTGCAGTGGACCCCATGACGGATCGCTGCCCCCATCCGGGGTGCGGATCGGGCGCAGGTTGCGTCCCGAGATATCAACCGAATACAGCGTCGCCCGGCCACTTGCGCCCTGGGTTTCTCGGGTGAACATGATCACGCGACCATTAGGGGACCATGTCGGTCCTTCGTCCAGAAACGACGAGGTCAGCAAACGCTCTTCGCTGCCATCTGTTCGCATGACACCGATATGAAATCGGCCTTTGTTCTGCTTGGTAAACGCAATCAGATCGCCACGGGGGGACCAGACCGGCGTTCCATAACGGCCCTGACCAAAGCTGATCCGCGTCGCCTCGCCCCCGTTTGCGGGCATGATGTAAAGCTGTGGCGTGCCCGAACGGTCGCTTTCAAACACGATCTGGGAACCGTCCGGCGAATAGCTGGGGGCGGTTTCGATCGCGGGCGTATTGGTCAGCCGCACGCTTTGCCCGGAAGCCAGATCCATTTTCCACAGGTCCGTATTGCCGCCCTGAATAAGCGAATAGACGATCGACCGTCCATCCGGCGAAAACCGGGGCGAAAAGCTCATCGTGCCGCCCTGGGTGTTCAACTCAGTCCGCCTGACCCGCTCGATATCCAGAACATAGATGCGCGGCTGACCGGATTCGTAGCTGGTATAGAGCAGTTGATCACCGGCAGGTGAAAAGCGTGGTGCCAGAACAATGGCGGCGCTGTCGGTCAGGTACTGCACATTCGCACCATCATAATCCATGATCGCCAGCCGTTTCAGGCGCTGGTTTTTGGGGCCGCTTTCCGAGACAAAGGCAACGCGACTGTCGAAATAGGCGCCCTCGCCCGTTACACGGCTATAGACTTGATCCGCCACTTTATGGGCCATGCGCCGCCACCCTTCAGTCGTCCCGGCAAACTGCAGACCGTTGCCCAGCTCCTGCCCAGAAAACACATCCCAGACCCTGAACCGCACCGTCAGGCGATTGCCCGACACATTCACAGCACCTGTCACCAAAGCCTCGGCATTGATGGCTTTCCAATCCGCGAACCGAACGGGATCTTCAAAGCTGGCCACTTGGCTGATGAAAGCATCAGACAGAATTTCGCGGAACAGCCCTGTTCCGGTTAGATCGGCGGCCACAACCCGCGAGATATCCTGGGCATATTGCGCAGCTGCTGTGCTGTCCGGCACAAAATTCGGAACCGAAAAGGGCAAGGGTTCGATAATCCCCTGATCCAATTCCAAGCGAAGCGGTCCACTTTGGGCGTGAACAGGTGCCGACACCAGTGTCAGGCCAAGCAACAGGCTGGTCAGAAGTCTCATCATTTGATCCGCATCCTCTCGGGATTGAATGTAATCTCAATATCCTGCCAATGCTCGTATTTATCGGTTGGCAGGTCATATCCTTTGGCTCCACAGCGCAAAATGGCACGTCGAGCAGCCTCATAGGCTTGTCTGGCTGCGCCGTCAGAACCGCCTGAGCTGTCGATCATGCGCAAGCTGCCGCCAACCACCTTGCCATCAGGGGTCAACGAAAATCCGACAACAACAACTGTCTGCAGAGCATCCGTGGACAAGGACCCGACGTTCCAGCATTGGGAAACAGCCAATCGCATCGCGTCCTTTTCGCCGCTGGTCAAGGGCGGACCAGAGGGTTCACTCCCTTGTCCCAACGCCTCGGCCAGCGCATCGTTGATGGCTGTTTCCGTCTGCGCGGGCTCTGTGGGTTCGGGCTCGGGCGTCTCCGCCACTTCGGGCTCGACCGGCGGTGTCGGGCGGTTGGGACGGGTCCGCGGGCGCGGCGATGTTCGGGGAGCGTTTTCCTTGGGCTCTTCCGCTTCGGTCACAATCTCGTCAGCCTTTTCCTCGGGGGCGGTCTGATCCTGCTGTTCCTGCTGGGTCTCGGCTCTCTCGTCCAAAGATACGGCCGGGGTTTCGATTTCATCAGGCGCGGCCTCGGGCGGAGGCGGCGCAACCGGCACCGGCGCAACATTCTCGGCCGGGCTGGGCTGTGCTTCTGGCCCAGAAGGCACCGTAACGTCGACGATCTCGGGGTCAGGCGTGTCCAACACCGGTGGCTGTTCAATCACCACCGGTTCTGGCGGCGGCTCAACCGGTTCAGGCTCAGGATCCGGGTCCGGGTCGGGTTCAGCAGGTTCCGCCTCTTGCAACGAAGGCTGCTCCTCCACTACCGGTTCCGGCGCTGGCTCCTCTTCTGTTGGGGCTTCGGGCGGCTGTAGCGCTGTTGGCGTTGGCACTTCGGGCGCATCCCGCTGAGCGGTCATTGCCGCAAATTGCTCAGCCGAAATGACCGACACGTCCTGCACGGCCATAGGCAACGGTTCGGACCGGAAGGTACCGCCAAAAAATGCCCAACAAATCAGACTGACATGGGCAATCGCCGAGATCTTGGTGCCGGTATCCACCGTGCGGCCTCACTCTCCACCGTCGTCCAGTGTCGGGCCGCCCGTATCGGTCACCAGCCCCACATTGGAGAACCCACCCGCATTAAGCGCGCCCATTACCTGCATCACCTGCGCATAAGGGATCGCACCATCCGCGCGCAAAAACACTCGGTCGCTACTGCGTTCTGCTGCGATGGCGCGTAGTTTGCCAATCAGCTCTTCGCGCAGAATATCCGTGGTTTGGATTTGCACCCTGCCATCCGCGGTCAGCGTGACGGTCAAAGGTTCCTCGTTATCGCCGGGCAGCGCACTGGCCGCCGTTTTGGGCAGATCAACAGGCACACCAACAGTCAGCAAGGGCGCGGCCACCATGAAGATGATCAGCAGCACCAGCATAACGTCCACAAAGGGTGTGACGTTGATCTCAGCCATCGGCTGCGCGCGACCGCGACGCCGACCCCGCCGGCGTCCATTCCCGCCCGAGGATTGCTGAACCGCAGCCCCCATCTCAGCTGTCCAGCTGGCGCGACAGAATGGTGGCGAACTCATCGGCAAAGGCTTCATAGCCTCCAACGATCCGATCACTATCTGCGCTGAGTTTGTTATAGAAAATCACCGCCGGAATCGCGGCCAACAGGCCCAGGCCGGTGGCCAGCAACGCCTCGGCAATACCGGGCGCGACAACAGCCAGGTTGGTGTTCTGCTGCTCGGCAATCTCGATGAACGCATTCATGATACCCCAAACCGTTCCGAACAGACCAATGAAGGGTGCAGTTGAGCCGACCGTGGCCAGAATGGGCAAGCCCTTTTGCAGCGCCTCGGCCTCTTTCGCGATGGCCACATCCATCGACCGATCAATGCGTGCGGTGGCACCAGCTATCAGACCGCCATCAGTGCGGTGCGAGCGGCGCCATTCGATCATGCCCGAGGCAAATATCTTCTCCGAACTGCCATCGGGTTGGGTACCGATCTGCTCGAACAGTTCATCCAGGGGGTTCCCGGACCAGAAAGCCTCATCAAAAACCTGAGCTTCACGCCTTGCAGCACGGTAATTGATCAGTTTCTGGATGATGATCCCCCAGGACCAGACTGATGCGCCAATCAGCATCAGCATTACCAGTTTAACGATAAAAGTCGCGCGGGCAAAAAGCCCCCACATGGAGAAATCGATCTCCTGCGCCAGCGCCAGCGTTTCAGCTTCCATGAACCTGCTCTTTGTTTTGCCTGACAGCCTTACGGCCTTGTTTTGTCAAACGCTAACGCAGATGGGGGCGAATTGCCAACAGAACCACCCGGGCCCTGCAAATTGTTACAACAATGCGCGAATCTCTGCCGGAAGGCGTACGGGCTTGCCCTGCGCATTCATACAGACGGCGGTAACGATGGCGCGAAAAATCTCCTCTTCGCCCCGTTTGACCACTTGCGCCATGATCAGACGGACACCGGACAGAGACTTGATTTCGGTCTCGATCTCCAGATCGTCGTCAAATTTGGCCGGGGCCAGGTATTCCGCCTCGATCCGGCGCACGACCCAAACGATACCTGCGTCACGCATGGCATTCTGGTCATTGCCCAGGCGCCGCACATAGTCCGACCGGGCGCGTTCGATGTATTTCAAATAGTTAGCGTGATAGACCACGCCGCCCATATCGGTGTCTTCGTAATAAACTTTAACGGAATAGACGTGCTTCATTGCGGTTGATCCAATCTGGCAAACAATCTCAGCGCATGAGAGGCATCCTGCGCCGCGCCCGGCAGGACAGGATCGTATGCCGCCCGGATCAACCCGGCAATGTCTGGTCGCAATATCGTCGCGTCACCCGCCACTGCCAAGGGCGACTGGTTGCGAAAAGCGGTATCGGACCAGAGCAGCACCGTTTGCACCACCTGGCTGAGCGCAAGCGTTTCAGCGGGGACTTGCGACAATTCATTGTCCATCCGCAAAAACACAAAGGCCGCACGAATGGCGCCGTCTTCTTCAAAACGGAATATCCGGTACTGGTTGGCATCGGCCGCGATCAACCGATCAACCAACGGCCCCAGATCAGGGACCAAACGGTCCAGATCGGGCACTTCTGTCAGTTCTTTCCAGTCGCGGAAGAAAAAGACCATGCAGTTGGCGCCAAGCTCGGGGTCGGTTTCTGCCATCTGATGCCCTGCCAGTGTTACCACTGCCTCGAACGCGCCTTTGACCGTGGCCAAACTTTCATCTTCGACCCCAAAGACGATCGGCACGATGGGGCGGCCCCAGCGCGCAAACAGGAACTCTCCGCTTTCGCGGGTGAACAGGGCTTGAATGTCGTCGGGTGTCACGCGCAATCCTCGGCAATCGGACAATGTTTGGCGAAACCCTTAAAAGCTCGCAGGCTCGGCTTCAACCAAACAGATCGTTTTGCCCCTTGGGTGCGGCCATGCCCAGATGCGTCCACGCCTTCTGCGCCAGCATCCGGCCACGCGGTGTGCGTTGGATCAGGCCTTGCTGCAAGAGGAAGGGTTCGATCACCTCCTCCAGCGAGTCCCGGCTTTCCGACAGAGCTGCCGACAAGGTTTCGATACCTACCGGCCCGCCCGCGTAATTCTCGGCGATCAGCTTCAGATACCGGCGGTCCGCGCCGTCCAGCCCCAGATGATCGACCCCCAGCCGCGTCAACGCCCCATCAGCCAAATCGCGGGTGATCCGTCCATCGCCTTCGACGATTGCGAAATCCACCACCCGCCGCAGCAGGCGCCCGGCGATCCGAGGCGTTCCGCGTGACCGGCGCGCGATCTCTCGGGCGCCGCTGTCATCAGCCGGTGCCCCAAGCTTGCGCGCGTTGCGGGTGACAATCTCGTGCAATTCATCAACGGTATAGAACTGCAGGCGTGTCGGGATGCCAAAGCGGTCGCGCAGCGGCGTGGTCAGCAGCCCCATCCGGGTGGTGGCCCCGACCAGAGTAAACGGCTGCAACTCGATCCTCACCGTGCGCGCGGCCGGGCCTTCACCAATCACCAGATCCAGCTCGAAATCCTCCATCGCCGGGTACAGGACCTCTTCGACCGCTGGATTCAATCGATGGATTTCGTCAATGAACAGCACATCGCGCGCTTCCAGATTGGTCAGGATCGCCGCCAGATCGCCCGCCTTTGCCAGAACCGGGCCAGATGTCATCCGAAAATTCACGCCCAACTCACGCGCGATGATCTGCGCCAGCGTGGTCTTGCCCAGACCGGGAGGGCCATGGAACAGCGTATGATCCATTGCCTCACCCCTTTGGCGAGCGGATTGGATAAAGATACGCAGATTGGCGCGCGCCTCGGCTTGACCGATGAATTCGTCCAGTCCCTGCGGGCGCAAGGCGCGGTCATTGTCTTCCGGCAACGGCTCGGGGCGCAGGGTGGGATCGGCATCTACCATTCAATCACCCTTTCGGAGCCAATAGTTTCAACGCAGCGCGGATCAGGTCCGCCTCACCCGCTTCGGGCAAGCTTGCCGCGGCTTCGGCCACGGCTGACGCGGCCTCGGACGGGCCGTAGCCCAGATTGGAGAGTGCCGACAATGCCCCGGCAGATGCTGCTGCATTACCTGATGCGCTTATGGTGGGCCGCTTTGGCACAGGTGTCGGTTCAGTCAGTTCCACCACATCCAGCGCGGGGCCATCCATTGCCTCGGTCACCGTGCCGCCCATGGCCATAACGCCGGGCGCCTTGTCTTTGAGGTCCAGCACGATCCGCTGCGCGGTTTTTGGGCCCACGCCCTTGGCTGCCTTGACCGCCCCCCAATCGCCCAGAGCAATCGCCCGGCTAACACCATCGGGGCCCAAGGCGCTGAGGATTGCTAGCGAAACCTTGGCCCCGACCCCTTGCACCGAGCACAGCAGGCGATGCCACTCCTTCTCGACCAGCGAAAGGAACCCGTAAAGCTGCATCAAATCCTCGCGCACCACCATGTCGGTGTAGATCGAGATCGCCTCACCCACGCCCGGCAGCGCAGCCATCGTACGGTCCGAGCAATAGACCAGATAGCCGACCCCACGCACGTCGATCAGCACGTGATCCGCCGCGCGGTAATCCAACCGGCCTGTCAGCTTGCCAATCATGCCCGCACCTGTTTCATCCGCGACCGTGGCGTTGCCCCATAAAAGGAATGACAGATCGCTATCGCCAGCGCATCCGCGGCATCCGCGCCCTTGGGCTGACAGCCCGGCAGTTGCAACTTGACCATATGAAGAACCTGTTCCTTTTCGGCATGGCCCACGCCCACAACCGTTTTCTTGACTCGATTGGGCGCATATTCCCCCACCGGCAACCCGGCCTGCGCCAGCGTCAACAGTGCCACACCTCGTGCCTGACCCAGCTTAAGCGTACCGGCTCCGTCCTTGTTCACAAAGGTCTGTTCGATGGCGGCCTGATCGGGCTGATGCTCGGCAATCACTTCGACGATCTGATTATGGAGCGATAGCAACCGCTCTCCCAGATCATCCCCGTCCGATTTACATAACCCATTGGCAACATGACTGAGACGGCTGCCATGTGATTCGATGACGCCCCATCCCAGGGTCCGTAGCCCCGGATCAATGCCCAGAATTCGCATATATAGCCTCGGCCTGCTCGGGTTTGTGTGTTCTTTTTTACCGACTAGCACGAAACAAGAACATTTTCCAAGCGAATTGACTGATGGTCAGATTGCGACACGGTCGTCCTGTCTCCGACAGAATGAGCTGATTGCGACTGAAAAATGTCGGGTTCCGACCAGCTTGATGAAGGCAAAATTGCCAATAAATTAAGGCGTTTCCATGTTTTTCGAGCATTGCAAAAAACGCATAGGACACATGCAATTTCTATGCTTGTGCAGTCAGAAAACCATCCCTAAATGCCCGTCAGATCGCAAGATCAGAGTTTAACACAAACCGGAAGGAAACAGGATATGGCTGCACTGGACACAACCCGCACCACCACTGGCTCATTTGGCCTCGTCGGCCGTATCGGCGCGACTTTCGCAATGGTCGTAAACGCCGTTGTCGAATGGAATGATGCCCGCGTTACACGCAACGCGCTGAGCGGTCTGTCGGACCGCGAGCTGGAAGATATCGGCCTGTGCCGTGGCGACATTGAAATCGTCGTGGAAGGCCGCCGCTAAGGCAAAGCAAACTTACCGTTGATTTTCCCCTTCTCCCTCGGGGCAAAGAAGAACGCCGCGTATCCCCGGATACGCGGCGTTTCTATTCAAAACGGAAGAAACTTAGCGGAGAACTTTGCTGAGTTGAGACGAGAGGGCCTGTGATACCGGGTCGATCTGCATGATCCATGCCCCCGCCTTCTCCACTTCGGTCCCTTGCGCAAGGCTATCGACACGATACTGGTAGGCCGACGACCCCAAGCTGGTCAGCAAAAGCGTTTTGAAGGCGAACAGCCCAGCCAAGCAGATCAGCAGAGCCTTTGCAGGCACCGCGGACTGAACCCGCTGTGGTTTCATAACAACCAGGCCATCTTTGCGCATAGTCGCACGATAACCACGGGTCATCTTCGAATGTTTCTTGTTCAGCCGATGAACGCGCTGATCAAATTCAATTTGTTTTCCAGTCATGGCAGCCTCCAAATCAACCGCCCCCCAATTCCACGTCATTGACGGTAAAAACAGATTGCGACAAAAAAGAGGCGAAACCCCACAAAACTCCTGCAAATGGCCCGATTTTAGCCCTGTTTGGTTAAGACTAGCGACGTCCATTCACCAATTTGGTCATTTCTAGAGGCATTGAAGCCATTTTGGAGATAAACGGAAACAACGTCCTCGGCTTGCTCGTTAAGGATTCCCGATAGAATCGCCTTACCCCCGACTCGCAGATTCGCTGAAATTTCGGGCGCCAGGGCCACCAATGGGCCCTTGAGGATGTTGGCGAATATCAGGTCATAGGGCGCAAGAGATTTCAGCTCCGGATGATCAAACCCCGCAGCCTCGACACATTGAACCTTCCCTGACATGCCGTTTGCCTTCAGGTTGGCTTCAGCAACTTCGACGGCGACCTCATCAATGTCGCTGGCGATAATGTCGCCATCCCAAACGCGGGCTGCAGCCATCGCAAGAACGGCGGTGCCGCAGCCGATATCTGCAACTTTTGTCGCGGTAAAACCCTGATCGAGCAGAAAATCCAGAGCCTTGAGACACCCAAGGGTGGTGCCGTGATGCCCGGTACCGAAAGCCATTGCAGCCTCAATCAACAAAGGGATACGGCCTTCGGGCAGCTTGTCGGCATCGTGACAGCCATAGACGAAAAAGCGGCCAGCCTCGACAGGCGCCAATTCACGGCGGACATGGGCGACCCAGTCGGTTTCGGGCAGTTCCGAGATTACAAAGGGTTTGGATCCGAACGCAGCCGACAGAACCGCCAGTGCCGTTTCATCCGGCGCTTCGGTGAAGTAACCGCCAATCTCCCACAGGCCCGAGCCATCTTCGACTTCGAATACGCCCACGCCCGTGGGTTCGGGATCAAGACGCTCCATGGCTTCGCCCAGACCATCGGCGGACTTTTTGCCGGTCAGGGTGGTAAGCGCGGTGAATGTGGGCATGGGAGCCTCCTGTGTCAGCTGACACAGCGCCTAGGGTGCGGGCCCGCGAAGGTCAAGCATTGGCAGCTATTCCGCCGGAGCGGGCGCGTATTTCGACAGTATCGTCTCATTCCCAAGTTCTGGGTGGCGCGGGATCAGCAGCGACAGCGATAACGAAATCAACGCCATCGCTGCAGCCACCGCAAAGACCGCTCCGGGCGAGTACACCCAGAGCAGGCCCAGAAGCGCTGGTAGGAATACCGCGGCGATATGGTTGATCGTAAAGGCAACCGCTGCGGTTGGCGCAATATCTGCCGGATCGGCAATTTTCTGGAAATAGGTTTTAAGCGCCAGAGCCAGCGCGAAAAGCACATGGTCAATCACATAGAGAGTAGCCGCCAGAACAACGCCCCAACCGAACCAATAAATACCGCCATAGGCTGCAAATACAACTGCCAGGCCTGCATATTCGAAAATCAAAGTGCGACGTTCACCGAATACGGACACAGCTTTGCCTAGCATCGGCGCAACCGAAATGTTGATAACCAGGTTGATCAAGAAAAGACCGGTGAGTTCGTGGACCTCAAACCCGAATTTCTCGACCATCATGAAACCGGCGAAAACGACAAAGATCTGACGACGCGCGCCCGCCATGAACTGAAGCGCATAGTACAGCCAGTATCGGCGGCGCAGCACAATTTTTTTGGTTTGCGGAGTCGGCGCGTCGAACTGCGGATAGGCGACCAGACAGAACAACGCCAGCAAAGCCGTCAGCCCACCCGCAGCCATGAATACAGTGTTATAGGACAGATCGAACCGATCCCACGTCAGGACAATCAGCCCATAGATAACCAATGTCGAAGCTGATCCCATGGCGACCATCCAGCCCAGAAATTGTGGCGCTCGGTCCTTGGGCAACCATTGCAGCTGAAGGGATTGGTTCACGGTTTCATAATAGTGGAACCCGATCGAGCTCAGCAGTGTGACGAACAACAAGCCGCCAAGGCTTGGGAACCACGCTGTCACCGCAGTCGCAACACCCAGCATGATCAGCGAGATCATCGCCAGCACCTGCTCCCGAACAAACAAGATCACGGCAATTACGCCTACAGCCAGAAAGCCTGGGATCTCGCGCACGGTATGCAGCAGGCCGATGTCGGCACCGTCGAAATTCGCCACTTCAATAACGAAATTGTTCAACAACGCGCTCCATGCGTTGAAAGCAATGGGCATGGTCAGTGCCATCACGAATAAAAGCGTGATGGGACGGCGCCAGAACGGAAGGCTTTGCGCCTCGGAAAGTGGCATGGGTTTCAGCATGAGAGTCCCTCTACGCCCATTTTCTGGTTTTGGCGAGTGGGAAGAAGGGCATGCACATTGGCTCTGCATGAATGCAGAGGTCAGTAGAAATTTTGCGGGTCAATATCAACGGTCAGCCTGATGTCACCCTTCAGCCGCAGCGGTGCTATCCAACGGGCGATGGCATCCTGAATTGGCGCCCGTTTGGGGGCTTTGACCAGCAGCCGCACCCTGTGTCGCCCGCGGATACGCGCAATGGGCGCAGGCGCTGGACCAAAGACCTGCGCACCGATCTGCCGCAACGGGGCGTCGTTGCGGGCCATAGCGTTGCCGATGTCAAAAACGGGACCGACCTCGGGGCCAGACAGAACGATACCGGCCATGCGTCCATAGGGGGGAACTCCGGTTGCCAACCGCCCGGCCGCTTCGGCTTTCCAGAACCCCTCTTCATCGCCCGACAGGATGGCGCGAATGACGGGATGTTCCGGCTGGAACGTCTGCAACAGCGCCTGTCCGGGCTTATCCGCGCGCCCGGCGCGGCCAGCCACCTGCCGCATCAGCTGGAATGTGCGCTCGGCCGCACGCAAATCCGCCCCATGCAGGCTGAGATCGGCGTCAATGACACCCACCAGTGTCAGTTTCGGAAAATTGTGCCCCTTGGCCACCAGCTGCGTACCAATGACGATATCGGCGTCACCGGCAGCAATCTCTTCGATCTTTGCTTTCAATGCGCGCGCCGATCCAAACAGATCGGATGACAGCATGGCAATATTTGCCTCGGGAAATGTTGCCTCAGCCTCTTCAGCCAGCCGTTCGATCCCTGGCCCGACCGGGGCCAGCTTGCCCTCGACCTGACAGGAGGGGCAGACCTCGGGCATGGGTTTGGTCTCACCGCATTGATGGCACATCAGACGCTTGAGAAACCGGTGTTCAACCATGCGCGCATCGCAGTGATCACAGGCAATCTGCTCGCCACAAGCCCGGCACAGGGTGACCGGCGCATATCCCCGGCGGTTAATAAACAGAAGGGATTGTTCACCCCGCTCGATCCGCTGATGGACGGCCTGCCGCAGCGATGGAGAAATCCACGTCCCCGGCTGCATCTTCTCGGCCCGCATGTCGATGGGCTTCATCTCGGGCAACACCGCATCGCCAAAGCGCGAAGTCAAATCGAGCCGCTCATACTTGCCTGCCTCGGCATTGGCCCAGCTTTCCAGTGACGGCGTCGCACTTGCCAGAATAACGCGCGCGCCGCATATGGCGGACCGCAGCACAGCCATGTCACGGGCGCTGTAATGCACGCCGTCTTCCTGTTTGTACGAGGTGTCATGTTCTTCATCGACCACGACCAACCCAAGATTGCGAAACGGCAGAAACAGGGCCGAGCGCGCGCCGACAACCAGCTGTGCATCGCCCTGCCCCACCATGCGCCAGACTCGGCGGCGTTCGGTCATCGTCGCGCCCGAATGCCACTCTGCCGGGCGCGCGCCGAATCGTGCCTCAACGCGCGTCAGGAATTCGGCGGTCAGGGCAATCTCGGGCAGCAGAACCAGCGCCTGCCGCCCCTGGCGCAACGCTTCGGCGACGGCCTCAAGATAAACCTCGGTCTTGCCCGACCCGGTGACGCCTTTCAGCAAGGTCGTGCCATAATCACCCGTTCGCAGGCCAGATTGCAGGGTTTCCACTGCAGAGGCCTGATCATCGGTCAACGCCTTGCCCGGCAGATCCGGATCCAGATGTGGATAGGGCAGATCGCGCGGGCTGTCTTCTTCGCGAACCGCACCGAGTTTGACCAACCCCTTCACGACTGAAGAGGTCACACCCGCCTGTTCGGCCAGTTCCTTCAGCGTAAAGGCCAACCCGCCGTAGTCGCGCAGCACCTCCAACACACGGGTCCGCGCGTCGGTCACCCTGTCAGGGTCCCTGTCGCCAAGCCGATAGACCTTGCGCATCGAAGGCGGATCGCCCAATCCGGGCGCGCGCGTGGCCAATCGCAACATCGCAGGCATCGGGGTCAGCGTGTAATCGGCGACGCGCCCCAGAAACAGGCGCATCTCTTCGCGCATCGGCGCGACTTCAAGCACCCGGATCACCGAGCGGGCCTTGGCAAGGTCAAAGCCACCCTGCCCCGACCCCCAGACCACGCCCAAGACCTTGCGCGGGCCCAGCGGCACCTCGACAAAAGCGCCCAGAAAGCACCCGCCCTCGGGCGCCTTATAGTCAAGCGTCCGGTCCAGCGGTTGGGCGGTCAGCACCGCCACCAGCTCACCTTGGTCGAAAAACTCCTGAGTGCTCAATGCATATCCTTGGCAAGGGGTTCCAGCATGGGTCTCTTTGAGGTAAAGCCATCCGCGACCAAGGCCAACCCATCAAAGGACTGCCCGCATGAAATTCTTCGTAGACACAGCCGAGATCGACGCAATCGCCGAACTGAACGATCTGGGCATGGTGGACGGTGTGACCACCAACCCTTCGCTGATCCTGAAATCGGGCCGCGATATTCTGGAAGTGACCAAGGAAATCTGCGATCTGGTCGACGGACCGGTCTCGGCCGAGGTCGTGGCAACCGAAGCCGACGACATGATCGCCGAAGGTCGCAAGCTGGCCAAGATCGCCCCGAATATCGCTGTCAAAGTCCCGCTGACATGGGCGGGCCTGAAAACCTGCAAAACGCTTAGTGACGAAGGCCAGATGGTCAATGTGACCCTCTGTTTCTCGACCAATCAGGCGATTCTGGCCGCCAAAGCCGGCGCAACTTTCATCTCGCCCTTCATCGGACGTCTGGATGACATCAACCTAGATGGCATGGACCTGATCGCTGATATCCGTCAGGTCTATGACAATTATGGGTATGAGACCGAAATCCTCGCCGCGTCGATCCGCACCGTGAACCACGTGACCGACAGCGCCCGCATCGGTGCCGACGTGATCACCGCGCCACCCGCCGTGATCAAGAAGCTGGCCGATCATCCGCTGACCGATAAAGGCCTTGAAACCTTCCTGTCCGATTGGGCGAAAACGGGTCAGAAAATCCTCTGATTCTGCGCGAACCCGCGCGGCGCCCCTGGCGCCGCGCTCGGCCCAGCTGCTTTGAATCTGATCTCGGATCAGATCTTTGCAGACCGGAGTTTTCCCGACCACATTCCCCGCGAAATTCAAATTGACGCTCATTTTTCCCGAGGCAGATCCGGCAAGCCGTGCTATAAGGCCGAAAAATAAAAAAGACCGGACAGGACATGAGCAGCAACACCATACTCAAGGACACCTTGCGCGAGGCGATTCTGGCCGAACCAGATGCCATTCTGGATGACAAGGACCTGATGCAGGCCCTCGTCACCGCAAATGAGCAGGCGCGCGGGAATAACGTCATCGACCTGCGCGGCATAGCCATGCAACGGCTCGAGGCCCGGCTGGACCGGCTGGAGGATACGCACCGCTCGGTCATTGCGGCAGCCTATGAAAATCTGGCAGGCACAAATCAGGTTCATCGGGCCATTCTTCGGCTACTTGAACCGGTCGGATTTGAGGAATTCCTGCAAATACTTGGTGCAGATGTGGCTGACATACTGCGTGTCGAACGCATTACGCTGGTTCTTGAAACGACGGCAGTCCAGAAAGACCCGGCTATCTCAAGACTGGCAGGCGTGCTGGCCATCGTCGAACCCGGTTTCGTCGACAACTATCTGACCTTTGACCACAGCGGCCCTGCACGCGAGGTCGTCTTGCGTGAAATCATCCACCCCGCGCACAGGATATTCGGCAGTGATGCGGATCACCTGCGCTCTGAAGCTTGTCTGAGGCTGGATTTGGGCGAAGGCCGCCTGCCTGGCATGATCATCATGAGCGCAAAAGACCCCAGGCACTTTACGCCAAAGCTGGGTACGGATCTTCTGACTTTCTTTGCTGGTGTCTTCGAACGGTCGATGCGCCATTGGCTGTCGTGAGCCTTATTTCTCCGGCTTGTCGTGACGCACTGCAAAACTGGCTTGATGGCCTGGGGGCCTTGTCAGGCCGGTCCGAAAACACGCTTACCGCCTATCGGGGGGATGTGTCCGAATTTCTGTCCTTCATGACACTGCACCATAGCGAGAGCCAGGGGATGGCGGCGATTGCACGGATTACAATCTCGGACATGCGGGCATGGATGGCCGATCAGCGCGCATCCGGCGTTGGCTCGCGCTCGCTTGCGCGCAAACTTTCCGCCGTAAAAACCTTCTACCGTTGGCTTTCGGAGCGTGAAGGGTTTGAGCCGACCGCAGTTCTGTCGACCCGCGCCCCCAAATTTACCCAAAAACTCCCTCGTCCCATGGCCGAGGATGCCGCACGTGCGATGATTGAAACGGTCGAGATGCAATCAGCCAGCGACTGGGTTTCTGCCCGCGACGTTGCGGTCGTTACTCTTTTATATGGCTGCGGTTTGCGTATTTCCGAGGCTCTCTCACTGACCGGAGCGGATACCCCTTTGCCCAACTCGCTGCGGATCACCGGCAAGGGCAACAAAGAAAGGGTCGTCCCGGTCCTGCCGGTCGCGCAAACAGCTGTAGATCAATATGTAAAGCTGTGCCCCCACCCCCAATCCAGGGAGAAGGCACTGTTTCGCGGGGTTCGCGGAGGCCCCCTGAACCCCCGAGCCATTCAGGGGGTGATGGCCAAAGCGCGCCAGCAGCTTGGGCTGCCTTCCACTGTAACACCCCATGCCATGCGCCACAGTTTCGCGACCCACCTGCTGTCTGCGGGCGGTGATCTACGCACCATTCAAGAATTGCTGGGCCACGCATCGTTGTCCACCACCCAGGCATATACTGCGGTCGACACGGCGCGCCTGATGGAAGTTTACAACCGCACCCACCCAAAAGCCTGAGCAAACGCTATCCATATTGACCGGGCTTTTGGTTTGCATCTGGCCCGTGCATCATTCAAGAGACACCATGACACACAGATTCAAAGCTCTTTCCGTACATCTATTCACCGCGACCGGCGCTGTATTTGCAATGCTCGCCATGCTGGCCGCCGTCGAAGAGAAATGGAGCCTGATGTATCTGTGGCTGGTCGTCTCGTTCATTGTGGACGGTATCGACGGCCCCTTGGCGCGGCACTATCACGTCAAAAAGAACGCCCCGGAATTTGACGGCGTGCTTCTGGATCTGATCATTGATTACCTGACCTATGTGTTCATCCCGGCCTTTGCCCTGTTCAAATCGGGCTTGATGGACGGCTGGACCGGCTGGTTCGCCATCATTGTCATCACCTTTGCCAGCGCTATGTATTTTGCCGACACTAGGATGAAGACGAAGGACAATTCCTTTTCCGGCTTTCCGGGCTGCTGGAACATGTTCGTCATTGTGATCTTCGCGCTCGAGCCCAATTTCTGGGTTATCCTGCTGCTGGTGACGCTGCTTTCGCTGGCGATGTTCCTGCCATTGAAGTTCATCCACCCGGTGCGCACGGAACGTTGGCGCAATGTGTCATTGCCGATGGCATTTGCCTGGACCTTCTTCGCCGGATGGGCTGCCTGGGTCGATTTCCACCCCGAAAGCTGGGCCCATTGGGGTCTGGTGATCACCAGCTTGTATCTGGTGTTCGCAGGAATTGCCCAGCAGGTGATCCCGCCACGCAAAGCATAAGGTCACAGGACCTCCTGCACCTCGAACTCGGTTCCGTTATGAGCGAACACATCACCCTGTTGCAGGCCGGCCATCGCCAGGTAAATCGGGCTTTGGGTTGAGATGCCCATATAGGTTTTGCCGTCCACTTCGAACCGCGTGGTCGAGACGCAGACCACAAAGCGCCGGTTGTTGAACTTGACCACCGCACCCGGTTGCACCCTGTCGGTCAGATCAAAATCCGTATTCTCGATTACATCGATCTTGGCATGATGCGCATGCACCGGCGCATCGAAGGCTGCTGCCAGATCGGCATTCTCGCGCGAGGCTGCGATGTCATCCTTGTCATGCCCTTCCCGGTCATCAAGCTGCGAATCTTTCAGGAAAGCGTCGTAATGCGCCTGTGCGGTCGCAAGCTCTTGCTCCTCAAGCGACATAAGGCGGTCGATGATGGCCTTTTTACGAACTGCCAAGTCTGGTTGATCGGTCATACCATGCGATCCTTTGAAATCTCTATTTGAAACAAATTGGGCATCAACCAGCGGGATTGCAACAGAATTCCGCTTTCTAGATCAGCAGACCGGCGGCGCGTTCATGGCGCAACAGCGCGACTTTGGTTTCAATCCCGCCATCACCTGAAAACCCGCCCAGCCCGTTTGCGGCCAGCACCCGGTGGCAGGGGATAATCACCGGAATGGGATTGGCGCCACAGGCCTGCCCCACAGGTTGCGGGGGCTGACCGAGTTCCTTCGCGAGATCACCATAAGTTCTGGTTTCGCCCAGCGGAATGGCAAACATCAGGTCGCAAACCTGACGCAGGAATTCCGACCCCTCGATACGGTAAGGCAGATCGAACCTGTCCAAACGCCCCTGATCATAGGCGCGCAGCTGCGCGGCGGCCTCCTGCAACAGGGGCGTGACTTCGCCCTGATTGCCGCCATTCCAGATCAGACGCGTCACCGCGCCATCTGTTTCTTCAACACCCAAAGTCCCGAAACGGGTCTCAACCGCAATCATTCCCATGCGAACAGGCTGACAGAAACCGCGCGCATCACAACCCGAATTCTGCGGATCCGGATCTTCATCTGGCCAAAAATACCTCGGAGCGCGAGGCAGAGCCTCGCAAAAGACTCCGCCTCTGCCGCAGAACGTCGACTAGTTCAGCGCGTCGTTACAGCGCCCGCACACGCCGTCATGTGCATGGCGCCCCACATCAGGCAGGATTTTCCAGCAGCGCTGACATTTCTCGCCCTCAGCCTTTTCGAACACCACGGCCACGCCCTCGATTTCCGGCAGGCGGAACGCCTCGGCCGGGGCCGGATCTCCGGTGACGGTCAAACCGGACGTGATGCACATGTCATCGACGTCAAACGTTGCCAGAAGATTGCGGGTTTCACCATCTTCGACATGCACGATCGGTGCGGCCTCAAGGCTGGAACCGATGACCTTATCCTGTCTCTGAACTTCGAGCGTGGCAGTCACAGCGCGGCGGACCCGGCGGATCTTGGCCATGCCAGCCTCAAGCTCGGTATTGCGCCAGTCAGCAGGCGTCTCCGGGAAGTCCACCAGATGGACCGAGCTGTCGTCACCCGGGAACCGCTCCAGCCAGACCTCTTCCATAGTGAAGACCAGAACTGGGGCCAGCCATGTGGTCAGACGGTGGAACAGTATATCCAGCACGGTGCGCGCGGCACGACGGCGCAGATTGTCGCCGTCGCAATACAGCGCATCCTTGCGGACGTCGAAATAGAAGGACGACAGATCAACAGTTGCAAAGGTGAACACCGCACTTAACACGCCCTGGAAGTCGAAAGACGCATATCCTTTTCGCACCTGTTCATCCAAATCGGCCAGACGGCTGAGCACCCAGCGTTCCAGGCGCGGCATATCCGCAGGGTCCACCCGGTCGGCCTCAGAAAAATCAGCCAGCGAGCCCAGCATGAACCGCATGGTGTTGCGCAACCGACGATAGCTGTCGGCGGTGCCCTTCAGGATTTCAGGTCCGATCCGCTGGTCAGCGGTGTAATCGGTCTGAGCCACCCACAGGCGCAGGATATCGGCACCGTATTGCTTGATGACCTCTTCGGGCACGATGGTGTTTCCCAGCGATTTGGACATCTTGTTGCCCTTGGCATCGAGCGTAAAGCCATGGGTCACCACGTTGCGATAGGGCGCGCGGCCCTTGGTGCCGCAGGCCTGCAGCATGGACGAATGGAACCACCCACGATGCTGGTCGGTGCCTTCCATATATACATCGGCGATGCCGTCCTCGGTGCCGTCCTCACGGTCGCGCAGCACAAAGGCATGGGTCGAGCCCGAATCGAACCAAACATCCAGAACGTCGAACACCTGATCCCAGTCATCCGGGTTATAGTCATTGCCCAGGAAGCGCTCTTTCGCGCCGTCAAGATACCAGCAATCGGCCCCGTCCTGTTCAAACGCTTCTTTGACGCGCGCATTCACGCCAGGGTCGCGCAGCAGAAAATCGGGATCGGTCGGCAAAGCGCCCTTCTTGGTAAAGCAGGTCAACGGTACGCCCCAGGCGCGCTGGCGCGACAGAACCCAGTCTGGCCGGGCCTCGATCATGGAATACAGGCGGTTGCGGCCGGTCTGCGGGGTCCATTTCACCAACTCGTCGATCGAACGCAGGGCGCGTTCGCGGATGCTATCGCCCATTTCGCCCATGCCGTCGTCCAGTTTGCGGTCGACCGAGGCAAACCATTGCGGCGTGTTGCGATAGATGATCGGAGCCTTCGAGCGCCAGGAATGCGGATAACTGTGCTTGATCTTTCCGCGCGCCAGCAACCCGCCAACCTCAACCAGCTTATCGATCACGGACTTGTTGGCATCACCCTCACCGCCCTTGCGGGACAGGATGTATTTGCCGCCAAAGAACGGCAGATCAGCGCGGAACGAACCATCGTCCATCACGTTATAGGTGATGACCTGCTCCAGCATGCCAAGATCACGGTAGAGCTCAAATTCCTCCATCCCGTGCGACGGCGCGCAGTGAACAAACCCCGTTCCTTCTGTGTCGGTCACGAACTCAGCCGCGCGGAAGTCGCGGATGTCATCCCATTCGCCATTACCGCCCTCGGCCCCGGCCAGCGGGTGGGCCAGTTGGACAGATGACAGCTCATCTGCTGTGACATCACGGACGCGGGTCCACTGGTCGTCGTTCAAGCGGGCGCGGCCCAGCACGTCAGCGGCCAGATTGTCCGCCAGCAGGAACTTGTCGCCAACAGCAGCCCAGCATTCCTCTGGCGCATCAGTGACTTCGTACAGCCCGTAGGAGATGTCCTTGCCATAGACCACAGCCTTGTTCGAGGGCATGGTCCAAGGTGTCGTCGTCCAGATCACAACAAACGCGTCATCCAGATTGCCCGCATTCACAACCTTGAACTTCACCCAGATGGTGAAGCTTTCCTTGTCGTGATACTCGACCTCGGCTTCGGCCAGCGCGGTTTTTTCAACCGGCGACCACATGACTGGCTTGGACCCCTGATAGAGCGTTCCGTTCATCAGGAACTTCATGAACTCATCCGCGATCACAGCCTCGGCGTGATAGTCCATGGTGATGTAGGGATCGGCCCAGTTGCCGGTGATGCCCAGACGCTTGAACTCTTCACGCTGGATGTCGATCCAGCCCTCGGCGAACTTGCGGCATTCCTGACGGAAGTCGACAACGTTCACCTCGTCCTTGTTCTTGCCCTTCTTGCGATACTGTTCCTCGATCTTCCATTCGATCGGCAGACCGTGACAATCCCATCCTGGCACATAGCGCGCGTCGTGGCCCATCATCTGATGGCTGCGCACGATCATGTCTTTGATCGTCTTGTTCAGCGCGTGACCGATATGAAGGTGACCGTTCGCATACGGAGGGCCATCGTGCAGGGTAAAGGGCGTGCGGCCCTGTTTTTCACGCAGGCGGTCATAGACACCGATCTCTTCCCAGCGTTCCAGCCATGCGGGTTCGCGCTTGGGCAGGCCTGCGCGCATGGGGAAATCGGTTTTCGGCAGGTTCAGCGTGTCTTTGTAATCAGGTGTTTGGGTCGTGTCGGCGCACATTGGGGGCGTCCTTTGAATGATCTGGTCGTATTGGGATCGAAGCGGTCGGTGCGAGTTCTCAAACACCTTTGCCCGGCGTCTCAGTGGTCAGAGCGCCGGGGAAATAATTCGAATAATGATGGCCAGACGGGCATACATGGCCGCGCTTATAGGACGCCGACAGCTAATGGTCCAGAGGTTCCGCCCCTTGTGGCGATTGGCGCAGCTTTGCCCAGCGATTCAGCCACGCCAAACCGGCCAGTGCAAGCCCCAGCGCCAGCAGCGAAAAGACCCGGATCAGGCCGCCCAGCCCGGCGATGTCGATCAGAAATACCTTAGCCACGGCCAGTCCGATCACAGCCAGCCCCACTTTGCGCAACAGGTCGGACCGACGGGCCAAAGATTGATAAAACAGCGCCGCGCCTGCAATCAAAAGGGCCAAGGTATAGGTGTAAAGCTCTGGTTGGCTGACCCCAGCCCCGACATACATGCCACCGGGACCCTGCCAGAAATGACGAATAGAAGCACCCAGCCAATATGCTGCAAGCGCACCCGCAAGACCGAAACAGCCCTGCCGCAACCAAACCGGCATCTGTTCAATGCGCCAGGCTGACATGGCAAGGACCCCGGCAGGAAGAAGGTAGGCTATGGCAAGCGTGTTCATCAGCGCAGGCCCCAACACGGGATCACTGTGCACATAAAGAACGGGATTTGCCTCGGTCAGCGCTTGCGCAAGTCGGAACAGGGCATGGGCGGCAAAGAACGCCGCCAGCCCATAGCGGACATAGTTCAACGGCCCGCCCAAATCGAACCGCCGTATCTGTGCCGCCGCCAACAGCAGCCAGATCACCGCCATCAGGCCCAACCCCCAATGGCTATCCTCCATCCCGCCTTGACCGAACCCTTCCAGCCAGCGCAGCAGCAGCAATGACAGCAATATCCCCGCGGTTGCCCAGGCTGCGCTTTCCAGCAGCAAGATTGCAACGGGGCGGTTCAATCCCCGGATCAGGCCCCAGGCGAGAACATATCCAAGGGTGGCGGCGCCATAGACCAACGTCATTTCACCGACCGGCACCGTATTGGCCCAGTACAGGCCCGGGTTCAGGATCAGCCGCACAGTCACCGTGAAGACCCCGGCCCAGATAAACCAACTGAGCTGAGGCAGGTTGAACCGACGATCCAGCGCGGCAGCGGCTACAACGGTCACAACCAACGCAATCGTCAAGGCGCCAGAACTCAGCACGATGACACAGGCAAATGCAAGACAGGACAGCGCGGATAACGTGGCCAGCGCAGGACGTATACGTTGTTCACCATCCACGCGCGCATAGCGTTCGGCAAAGACCACCATCAAGGCACCCAGAGCCATTGCGTGCAGCCCCCAGAAATACGCGCCCAAAACCTCGGCCGGGCGCCAAGCGATCTCAAGAGCGATGGCAAGTATCGGTGCGGTTTTTACCGCCCCAGCCGCCCAGACCACGCCATAGCGCCCCTGCTGCATCGACCGCCACGCCGCCGCAACCGACAGGGCAGCACCTAGTGCCACAAGCAATGTCACGACAAAGGGAAAATCCGCCTCGGGGGTTTCGGCATAGGTCTCAGCAAAACGCTGTGCGACTTTGCCCCGCTCCCAACCCTGGAGAAATACGAGCCAGACAAGGCCAACAATCGGGAAAACACTGATGTCCTGAAGTGCCCTCGCCCCGCTTGTCCAAACGATCATCGCAAAGGTCAGACCAGCCAAAAGCGTCAGGCTCAACCAGAACTCACCGGCAGAATCCGGCCAGTGCAGCGCCAGGATGGCCGAGCTGACCGCAACCGCACCAAATGCCAGACGCGTCGGAAACTCGGGCCATGCCTCGCCGCTTTGGCGTCGGATCATTTCGCTGACCATCGGGCCGGTGTGATCAGGCCGAATTCGCCGGACCGGAATCGCAATAGTGATGAGCGCAAAGGCGGTGATGCAGGTCAGATAGCCCGGCTCTGTCATCGGTTCCGACAGGACCAGCAGCAGACACGAAGAATAACCTCCGACCAGTGTCAGAACCGAAATCCACGCCCATCGGCGGACGGTGTCTATGCCCAGGCCCAGAACCGTTATGGTTAGGAAGTAGCCATATAACCAGGTCGGATCATCCGAAGAGCCACCGACCAAGAATGGGGAGGCAAAGGCACCTGTCAGTCCGACAGCTGCCAATAGCGGACCATGGAACCAACCCAAAACCAACCCGACAGATGCAACGCCAATCATGGCGACAAGCGCAAATTCAGGGCCGATCAAGCCATATAGTTGCCGCGCCGCCAGAACGCCGCCAAACAATGTGACCAGCCCCGCGCCTGAGAACACCGAGGGCAAATAGGCGCTCGCGGAGTCCACGCCATCGCCATAGCGCCTGCGAATGACCTCTCCGCTGACAATCAGCGCCGCGCCAAACAGCAATGCGGCAACGACACGTGCCGACGGCGGCAGTAACCCGTTCTCGACGCCGTATTGCACCAAAAAAATTCCCGCCAGTGCCAGCGACAGTGCCGAAACGACATAGAACCAGTTTTCCTGCAGCCATTCCTGCAGCAACGCGAAACGGTCAGAGCTGAAAACCAGTGCTTCTTGAGGAGATTGCGGGGGGATTGGCTGTTCGGTCTCAGGTTGGTCGGCTATCGGCCACACTGGAGGCGCTTTGGCCGGAATAGTCTGCGCCTTGGACTCGGGCTCTGTTGCGAGTTCTGGTTCAGTATTAGTGCCTTGTTTCAGTGACAGGATGTCCGCCTCTAACTGGACGACCCGCCGCCGCAACCGAACCTGACTGACAAGCAGCAGCACAATGGTCAAAGGAATAGCCAGCGCAACCAACGCAAGAAGGACCAGAAGGGATTCCAACCTGTTTCTCCTATCAAATTCTCTGCAGGCTAACCTGATGCATCAGGTAGAAACAGTCCGGAATACCGTCCTGCATACCGCGACATGGCCTGAAATCAAAACAGGTCTATTGAAGGGCGGGAAACCATCAGCCAGACTATGGCCAAAACGGCCAGAAATGCGGGGATCCCACATGCAAACCAAAGCCGGAACAATATGAAATACGAACGCGGCAGAGCAGTATCGCGATCTGCCGCCTCTTGCGCGAGGTTCCGCATCTTTATCTGCATCCAGACGACCGGCAGCCAGAAGACACCGGTCAGGACATACAGCAATAGTGACAGCAGCACCCACCCTTCGACCAGTGACCAGCCCAATCTGAAGGCCAGCAAGCCACCTGAAATTGGCTGCAAAACAACGGCGGTTGTGGTGAACAGCATATCGGCCAGCACCACGATTGCCACCGTCTGGGCGATGAAACGCGGGTCGCGTGACCGATGGGCCATCAGCATGAAGAATGCGATTCCGGCCCCGGTTCCCAACAAGACGCAGGCCCCGATCACATGAAACCAGCGCAAGATCAGATCCGGGTCCATCATCGGCTTTTCACCATTGGCAGTGCGACCAGAGACAACATGATCGCGGGCATGACCTTAACAAGCGGTCCAAGCGGGTCGAGCCACAAGGCAGGAACCATAAATGAGGCCGCCAGCAGGTAGAAAACCGCCACACAAAGTTGAGCGATGCAGGCGCGTTCTGCCCATGGTCGCCAAGAACTCCGGTAGCCATGACCGTCATTGCGTTGCTGCGAAGGGGCGAACGCCACCCCAAGCGCCCAAGTTGATCGGCGCAACCGGCGGCGAGCTTAGCAACCACAGCCGGTGCCGTTATCCGAACACGTGCCTTAGGGAACCCCATCCAATGGCGGGTTTCGTCCAGAACCTCGGACAGCGAATGAGCCTGATCCTCGACCAGATCATAGGTACCCTGTGGCAACGTCTCATCAACGGCCGCCGCCACGGCGCTGCACAAATCGGCCATTCCAACACATTGAACCAGCGTCTGCGGATAGGCGATCGGTTGCACAAGCGGAATTGCGGCCAGCATGCGCAACAAGGTCGTTCCACCATAGTCAGTCTGTCCGATCACAAGGCCCGGCCTTAGAATCCACAGCGGCACACCACTGGCCTGCAAGGCGGCATCCCCGGAGGCTTTGGTGCGCATGAATTCCGTGTCTGCCTCTGGGCTGCTTCCGGTTGCAGAAATCTGAACCAAAGCAATCTCGCGCGCGGCGCAGGCCTGCCCGAGGGCGGCAATCGCAGTGTGATGCACCGCCTCAAGATCGTCCTTTGGTCCGTCCTGCAACGCCCCGGCGCAGTTCACGATACAATCAAAACCTGACAGAATTTCCCGCCAATCGTGTGGGTTCGTGAGCTGGCGCAAATCTCCCTGAGCCAAAGACATCCCAGGCAGGATTTTCTCACCCAGGTTTGTATCGCGCACAAGGCCGCATACATTGGCACCTCGATCCGAAAGAGACCGCATCATCGCCGCGCCGATAAACCCATAAGCGCCTAGAACAAGTATATTTTTCCCAGAACCTTGCATCGGGCACCTAACCTGCTGAAGTTGCGCCCCAACCTAGCGGGTCGAGCGGCAGCCGTCTGCGGCACCGGGCAAACTGCGACAATTCCGACCGCTAGGGGTGAAACAGTGAACCGACGAAATAGGCGATTGCGGCAGCGGCCCCACCAATCAGCAGCGTTTCGATCCCTGACCGCCACCACGGAGCCAGCGACCAGCGGCTTTTGAGGGCACCAATGGCAAAGAAAACACCCATCGTCATCCAGGCCGAAGCAGCAAATGCCCGGTCCACCGAAAACAGAAACGGCAAAAGCGGAACCATGCCGGCCACAAGAAAGGCAAAAAACGTCGCCACCGCAGCTTTGCGCGGATGCGGATCGACGCTGCCCAGGCCATATTCTCCCTCGATCATCAGGTCGATCCAGTTGTCATGGTTTTCCGTGATCGCATCGGTGGCTTCGTCCAGCACACGGCCCGACAGTCCTTTCTGGGCTAAAATCTCGCGCACCTCGTTCCGTTCACCATCGGGGTAAAGATGTATATGACGCTCCTCGATCGCGCGAATGCGCCGGATGTTATCCAGTTCAGCCTTGGTGCCCGAGTAATTCCCCGCCGCCATCGAAAACCCGTCAGCCAGCACATTGGCCAGCCCCAGCGCTATGATGATGAACGGTGACAGCCCCGCCCCGGCAACGCCCGCAACGATGGCAAAAGTGGTGACTGATCCATCGATCCCGCCGTAAACCACATCACGCAAAACGCCACGCCCCGGCGGCGCGTTGATACGTGCCGCGATTTCTTGCTGGCTGTGTCCATGGTCTGTCATGGGTGCCTCCTGCTTTGTTATGATGCGCGGCTGGCAGGAACGCTTTGTCTCAGGTCAAGTTTTCGAAAACAGCCCCGCCAGCGCACGCTTGATCATCGACCGGGTCGAGGGCTTGTGACGGTCCGAGAACGGTAAAGGACGGCAGACCTCCATCGCGGCCACGCCGACGCGCGCGCTAAGCGCCCCGTTAACCAGGCCTTCGCCAAACCGCCGCGACAGTTTGCTCAGGACAGACCCACCCAGCACCGGTTCAAGCAAGTCGTCGCCCATTGCCACCGCGCCGGTTGCGACCAGATGCACAAAGACCGCCCGGGTCAGGCGCCAGCTGCCCAGAAAACCGGCCCTTCCACCATAGATCTCAGCTATGCGCCGGATCATTCGCAACGAGGCTGCCAAAGCCGTCGCCACATCCGCAAGAGCCAAAGGAACCAGAGCGGTCACCGTCGCGACCTGACGCGCTGCGGCCTCGACTTCTCGACTGGCCGCAGCATCCAGAGGGGCCAGCAGCTCGTCCTCGGCCAGAGCCATCAGATCCGAGGCATCGAAAGGCTCGGCGATACGTTCGGCCAGCCTATCGCGGCCCCATCGAACGTCCTCGCGCCCGTTGTAAAATGCCAACAACCGGTTGGTTACGGCGCGGGCTTGCGTCAGATCCGCCTCTGCCAACGCGGTGTCTGCGGCGCGACGGATTCCATCAACACGCGAAAGCCGCCCGATCGCGGCAAGTTCTCGCAAAGCGATGATCAGGGCAACCAGCAGCAACGCGCCAATCAGGCCAGTTACGACCCATCCCAAAACCGGCGCGCGCAACAGCAAAGCGGTCACAAAATCCCATGCCGCCACCGAGACAACCGCGCCGATGACCGCCGCCGCCAGTCCCCAGAACCAGCGTGACAGGGCCGACGGTTTCCGTACAGCCAGACGCGCGGCGGCCTGCATCGCCTTCCCCTGTGGTTCGCCCGCATCCGGAACGGGCGGTGCCAAAGCGACATCCGCAACAGGTTCCTCGGGATCAAGATCGATCAGAACTGGACCCTTAGCCATCAGAAGCTCTTTCTCTGTTCCAGACAAATTTGATGTCCGGCAGGTTTTCGTCATTATCGGCCCCGTCACCGCGGGCAATCTCTGCAAATCCGTTGCGCTCGTAGAATCTTCGCGCGCCATGGTTGGCCTGAAAGGCGAACAGGGACAGCTTTTGTCGGCCAGATTTCGCCTGATCCAACAGGCGCTGCCCGATGCCCTGATTGCGCGCTGACGCACGCAGGTAAAGCGAATGGACCTCTGAACCATTCAATGCCAGAAAACCAACTACACCATCCTCGTTTTCAGCAACGGTGATCCAGTCGCGATCAATCATCACGCCGCAAAAGGCGATGGTTTCGGCACAGGAATGCAGCTCTGGCATCCACTCATTTTCACAAGCAAAACCATGCAGGATTTTCCCCGTCGCGCCAGCATCCGTGCTGCGCGCAGGGCGGAGCGTTACGGTCATAGCCGGTCTCCGATCAGGAACTGGGCCGCGCGATCAAGCCGGATATGGGGCGGGCCGTCACCCGATCGCAGGGTCAGGTTCGCAGGCGCAAAACTCATGAACCCATAGTCTTCGCCCAGCCAGCTTTCTGCTCCGCTGCGGGCTGCCCCCAACAAATGAGCCGGGTCTTCGGGCAACTCACCGGGGTAGAAGGCCGCCTGCTTGCCATCAAGCAAAGTGCCCCGCACGCAGGCAAGCGGCACTCCTTCATGGGTTCGCATCTCTTCGGTTGTTGCCCGCAAAGCCGCCAGTGACACAGCCGAGGTCTCGGCCCCGGCAAAACTGGCGCGGTCACGGGCGTCGCGTGTCAACGCCTCCATGATGCTGGTCAGACGTGGATGCTGCAGGTGGTGCAAATGATCGGCCTTGGTGGCGGCAAACAAAATGCGCTCGACCCGTTTGCCCAGAAGATACTGGCTGAGCCACGCGTTGCGCCCCGGACGGAAGGCCGACAGGATATCTCCCATCGCCCGGCGCATATCCTCAACCGCTTTCGGCCCTTTGTGAATCGCACCCAGCGCGTCGACCAGAACAACCTGTCGATCGATCCGGGCAAAATGTTCGCGAAAGAACGGTTTGACCACGCGCATTTTATAGGCTTCGTAGCGCCGCGCCATTTCGCGGTGCAGGCTTTTACGGGTGGCGACCCCTTCGACTGGCAGCGGCGCGAAGGTCAGAACCGGTGATCCCGCCAGATCACCCGGCAACAGGAACCGTCCCGGGGTACAATCGTAAAACCCGGCATCGCGCGCCGTGTTCAGATAGCCCGAGAACGCCTGCGCCAAAGATTGCGCCACCGGCTCATCATGTTTTGCCTCTGGCGCGACCGCTTTGGCCTGCGCCAGAAACTCTTGTGCTTCGGCCCGCTCTGTGATGCGGTTCAGCGTTTCGGTTGACCAGTCGTCATATGATTTGTCCAGCAGGGCCAAGTCCAGCAACCATTCGCCCGGATAATCTACAATATCCAGATGCACGGTTCGCGGCCCCTTCAGGCCAGACAGCAGACCGGCAGGGCGAACCTTGAACGACAGGCGCAACTCGGACACGGCGCGGGTGCTTTCGGGCCAATGCGGGTTTGGCCCGGTCAGCGCAGCAAGATGGTTTTCATAGTCGAACCGGGGCACGGTATCATCCGGCTGCGGCTGAAGGTAAGCTGCGTTGATCCGTCCCTCATGCTGCGCAACAAGGCCCGGCATTCGCCCACGGTCCAGCAGATTTGCAACAAGCGAGGTGATGAACACCGTTTTGCCCGAACGCGCCAACCCAGTGACACCAAGGCGGATGACCGGCTCGAACAGAGCTTCGGAAACGCTGTCGCCCACGGATTCCATGCCGCGCACAAGACTGTCTGCCATAGATGAGATGACCAAGCCGTCGCCCCGCTTTTATCGTTTCGCTCAAGATAGGTAGCCACCGTCCGACATGCCAGCGCTTTCCGGCCCCTTGCCCGCCGCCGCGCAGCACGGTACCAGCAGCCCATGCCCAGATACGCGTTGAAAGTCGAATATCACGGAAAGCCGTTTGCCGGGTGGCAGAGGCAGAAAGATCAGCCCTCGGTTCAGGGGGCGATCGAAGAGGCATTGTCGCGGATACAACCCGGGGACCACACGATCGCTGCGGCAGGTCGCACCGATGCCGGTGTCCACGCGCTAGGACAGGTCGCCCATTGCGACCTGATCAAGGAATGGGACCCTTTCCGACTGTCCGAAGCGTTGAACTATCACCTCAAGCCGCAACCAGTGGCCATCGTGAAAGCCGCACGGGTGGACGATGACTGGCATGCACGGTTCTCGGCGCTTGAACGGCAATATCTGTTTCGCATCCTGATGCGCCGCGCGCCTGCAACCCATGACGCGGGGCAAGTTTGGCAAGTCAATCACCCGTTGGATATTGATGCGATGCAGGCCGCGGCGGACATGCTGATCGGACGGCATGATTTCACCACGTTCCGGTCCACGATCTGTCAGGCGGCCAGCCCGGTCAAAACGCTGGATGAGTTGCGGGTGGAACAGGTGCAGGGCTTTTCAGGCCCCGAGGTTCATTTCCACGTCCGGGCACGGTCGTTCCTGCACAATCAGGTGCGCAGCTTTGTCGGCACTCTGGAACGTGTCGGCGCCGGGCCCTGGACGCCTGAAGATGTGCGAGAGGCACTGCAAGCTGAGAATCGCGCCGCCTGCGGGCCGGTTTGTCCGCCGCAGGGGTTGTATCTTGCGCGGGTCGGCTACCCGAACCCGGTGTTCGACTAAAGCGCGCGCAGTAAAAGGCCACCAGCTATCACCGCTATCAGCAACCCGGCGACCAGTTCGATGGTTGGGGCCAGCACCTGTGCAAACCGCGTCGCTGAGGCCGAGGCCAGCATCCCGCCGCGCAGACCGAAAGAGGTCCACCCTACCAGAGTGGTGACAGTCGCAGTGCCCAGCGCCATGCAGAACGCCCCGGCGATGCCAACGATGGCGATGCCCATCTGCCAGGTCAGGATCAACACAAACAGCGCCCCGGTACAGGGGCGTGCGGCGATTCCAGCGATCAGCAACGCCGCCTCGCGCAGGCTACCGACCTGCGCCACCTCATCCGCGGACGGACCATGCCGGTGGCCGCAATCCGAACAGGTTTCGTGGTCGTGGTGATGATGATTTGCACCGTGATCCCGGCTGCGTTTGGCAAAGCTGCGCAAGGCGCGAAACACTAGCCAAAGCCCGATCGCAGTGATCGCCCCATAGCTGACTGGGGCCATGATTTGCTCCGTTGTGTCGACCAGTCTTTCCCGAGACATCTGGAACACCAGCACACCGGCATAGACCAGAACAATCGCGGTTACGGCCTGTCCAAGGCTGGACAACACACTGATCGCTGAAAGCCGCCAGAACGCCACACGCCGGCCAAGCCCATAGCCACCGATCAGGACTTTGCCATGCCCAGGACCGATGGCGTGGAAGAACCCGTAAGCGAAGCACACCGTCAACAAAGTCATGACCGCCTGAGGTTGTTCGGCGCGGGCAGCGCGCAGAGACCGCGCAATCTGGTTCTGAAATGCACGCTGTTCACCGGCAGCCCATGCCGCAAGTTGGTCAAACCCGCCGCTGAACCAGAACCAGAGCAGAACTCCGACCGCCAGAACAAACGGGACAATCAGGTATTTGGACATGAAATTCGGATCTCGGTTGCAAAGTTTTCGCCCACCATCGGGATGTCATTTTCCTCAAGGTCGTAATTGGCATCCAGCGTCAGCAGAAACGCCTGCATTTGGGCAAGCTGTCCGTCGACATCTGGCTCGACGCGGTCAATCTGGCAGGTCTTACTCCCCGAAACCGTCACCGGGCGCGTCAGGTCATATGCGGTATAATATGTCTCATCAAACGCCTTCGCCGATAAGGCGGTGGCCGGTACAGGCCCACCTTCGACACTGCGCAGATGCGAGGTCACGATGCGCCCGTCCTCCATCAATGCTTTCGGCTCCAGTGGGCCAGAAAGCGGCAATACCTCAGACTCGGACCAGACGACCAGATCGCCGTTATAGCCTTGATCCCACTGTGCATCGAACCCGGACAGATGATCCTGTTCACTTTTGCTGAGGATACCGTCGCCATCCTGATCCAGCTTCATGTCCTCGAGGACAAGCAAAGAGTAAAACTCGTCATAGGCCCAGGTCACACGGACATGGGTCAGCTGCCCCGAAGCGTCCACGACGAATTCCAGCCCCGTGTCGATAAAGACATGCGGGTGCGTCATCGCCGGGATCGGCAAACAGCAGGTCACTAGGGTCACAAGCCAGCGCATGGGCGAAAGATAGGGTGTCGGCCTGCGCCCGGCAATCCCATTTGGGCCGGGCGCGCAGAAGCTGGCCGATGGCTCAGGCAGGTGGGAACAACACAAGGGTCTGCAGGGCTGTTCCAACCGGCCCTTGGGTGTCATACAAAACCGATTGCGACATGCCGATACCCGAGGGTTGCCAATGGCAGACAGACTCGGAGGCCAGCCAATCCGAGACCGGCTCGCGGTGCACTTGAACCGTCAGATCGGTATTCATGAACCCCATCTCGGTTGTGGGGGCATTCCACGAAATGCCATTGCCGCAATCAGCCAGTGGACACAGCGCCTGAATCGGAGATTGCACCTCGTCCCCAAGCAGCGGAGGCGTGCGCATCCAGATCGTTTTGGGACCGACGCCCTGATTTCCACCCTTGGGATAGAGGACATCGGAATAGGTCGCGAACCCAGGAAGATCGTGCCGAATTTCGCCGATGGGAAATGGGCCGTCCACCGAGTCCGCCAGTTGCGGAGATGAGAGAGCGACATTGGGAACCGGGCCAAGGTCGCGGCGGGCAAGGTGCATAGTTGTGGCTACGGCACATAAAGTGTTGTCCAGATCGTGCACAGTAACCCGAGTGGTCGCCAGCGTTCTGGTGTGCCGCGTCGTCTCGGCCGCAACCCGCAACCCGGACAGGGGCAGCGGACGCAGCAGATCGACCGTCAGCCGGGTCAGCATCTTGTCCGGACCAATTTCAGATTCCGCGGCGCGCACGATCAGACCGCTGACCGGACCAGCATGGCAATGTTCGGCAGACCACGGACCCCGCGCCGGGTCATTGCCGACAAAAACCCCGTCCGCGCGTAGTCTGAAATAGGGCAACCTGGACATATCAGATTTCAAGACCACTTGGGACCTCAGACCTTTTCCTGTGTATGCTTTTTCAGTTCGGTCCGTGCGACCTGGCGACGATGCACCGCGTCCGGCCCATCGGCTAGCCGCAGGGTCCGTACATGCGTCCACGCGGTCGCCAGCGGCGTGTCCTGACTTACCCCTTGCCCGCCATACATCTGCACCGCCTCATCAATCACCTTCAATGCGACCCGCGGGGCCACGACCTTGATCTGGCTGATCCACGGGGCCGCCGCACGCGCATCGCCCTGATCCATGTACCAAGCAGCCTTGAGGCAAAGTAGCCGGGCCATTTCGATCTCCATCCGGCATTCGGCTATGATATCGAAATTCGCCCCAAGCTGCGCCAGCTTCTTGCCAAATGCTTCGCGTTGCAGCGACCGTTTGCACATCTGCTCCAGGGCCATCTCTGCCTGTCCAATAGCACGCATACAGTGGTGAATACGTCCCGGCCCCAATCGACCCTGAGCGATCTCGAACCCACGCCCTTCGCCCAGCAGGATATTCTCGGCAGGCACCCGGACATTGGTAAAGCGAATATGCATATGCCCGTGCGGCGCATCATCATGGCCGTAGACTTCCATCGGGCGCAGCACCTCGATCCCGGGCGTTCCCGCCGGCACCACGATCATCGACTGGCGTTTGTGAACAGGCAGGTCATCACCGCCCGTCCGGACCATGACGATATAGACCTTGCACCGCGGATCACCGGCGCCTGAGGCCCACCATTTCTCGCCATTCAGAACGTAGGATTCGCCGTCCAGCACACAGGACATCGAAACATTGGTGGCATCTGACGAGGCGACATCCGGTTCGGTCATCAGATAGGCCGAACGGATTTGCCCATCGAGCAGCGGCTTGAGCCACTCTTGCTTCATCTTTTCGGACCCGTACCGCTCGAATACTTCCATGTTGCCCGTATCTGGGGCCGAACAGTTGAAGATTTCGGCACCCAGCGGGGTCTTTCCCATTTCTTCAGCAAAAAAGGCGTATTCCACAGTTGTCAAACCCAGCCCTTTTTCACTGTCGGTCAGCCAGAAGTTCCACAATCCCGCCGCCTTGGCCTTGGCCTTCAACCCTTCAAGGATATCCGCCTGCCGGTCGGTATATTGCCAGCGGTCACCTTTGTTGATTTCAGCATGGAACTCTTCTTCCAGCGGCATGACTTCATTTCGGATCATCTCTGTTACGCGGGTCAGCAGTTCGCGGTTTTCCTCGCGCAGGCCGAATGACATGTTCATGAGTTTTCTCCTCCGCCCCGACACGCGGGCATTACCTTTGGGCCGAGAATGACTTAGCCACCGTCATGATGTCCAGTTGGGTGACGGGACGTAACCCAACCCTATATGAGATTAAACGAGTGCAGTAACCGGAGACTGGCAACCGTATAGCCGTCAATAACCTGCGTCGCGCGCGGGTGTAGCAACCCAATTAGGGTGTGAAAATCCAGTTACCATTGGCATCCTGGCACCTGCGGGTTCTGATCTCACGGGTCTGCTCGGCACTCGGAGGTCGGATAAAATGCTGCAGATGCACGCAATTATCGCGGACCTCGCGCACACGGACGGTGCCCTTGGCCCCGGTCTCGGTGCTGATCCATTCACTTTCGGCACCAACCTGCGGCAAACCACTGCCCAGCATGGTGTCTGTGGTTGCACTCAGCAATGTGAAATCATCCGGGCTCAACCCCGACTCTGCGATGATGCGCGACAGCGGTTTCGCGCTGCCGGCAACACCAATGCTCAGCACCAGAACACCTGCAACTAATAGTGATCCCCAAATTCTCATACCGCCTCGCAATTCTGCAACCAATTTACATTCAAGGATATACCCGGGAAGGCACAGGGCCAAGCCCTAGTCTGCAACCTTCAAATTATCCCGAAGAAACCTATTGCAACTCTGACGCTAGGCCATACCGAGCGTCCCTCGCATAGTGCACGAAACACGAACCAGAGGCATTTGATGGCACACCCGACTTATTATGCGCCCCATGGCGGACACCCCGGACAGGACACCCTGTTAACAGATCGCGCCATGTTCACCGAGGCCTATGCCGTTATACCCAAGGGTACGATGCGCGACATCGTCACCAGCTATCTGCCCTTCTGGGAAGACACCCGCCTGTGGGTTTTGGCACGCCCCCTTAGCGGGTTCGCCGAAACCTTTTCGCAATACATCATGGAGGTCCAACCCGGTGGCGGTAGCGATACGCCCGAAACGGACCCCGAAGCGCAGGCGGTGTTGTTCGTTGTCGAAGGGGCGGTCACATTGACGCTTGAGGGAAGTGTTCACGTTTTGGAAACTGGTGGATATGCCTATATCCCCGCTGGTTCCAAATGGGCGTTGCGCAACCATACGGAGCAGCCAGCGCGGTTTCATTGGGTTCGAAAGGCTTATGAGGCAGTGCCCGGCCTGCCCGCGCCGGACCCGATCATCACCAATGAGCAAGAGGTCGCCCCGATCGAAATGCCGGGTACCGAGGGTCGCTGGGCCACAACACGTTTCGCGGATCCGCAGGACCTGCGCCACGATATGCATGTGAACATCGTGACTTTCGAACCGGGTGGCGTGATCCCATTTGCCGAAACCCATGTCATGGAACACGGGCTGTATGTGCTGGAAGGCAAAGCCGTTTACCGGCTGAATCAGGACTGGGTCGAGGTCGAAGCCGGAGACTTTATGTGGCTGCGCGCCTTTTGCCCTCAGGCGTGCTATGCGGGCGGTCCCGGGCGGTTCCGGTATCTGCTGTACAAAGATGTGAACCGCCAGATGCCTCTTTCACCAGGCGGGCGCTAGGATAAATTCGGCCTTGGCGGAACTCGGCAAGCGCGGTAATCTGATGGAATAACAAACGGTTTTAGTTCAGGAGATTGTACGATGGCACTGCGCAATGTAACGCTGGCACTGGCGGCTGCAATCAGCCTGACGGCCCTGGATGTGAACCCTGCAACCGCCAAAGAGACGAATACCGTCAACGTCATGAGCCGCACCTGGGCCATTACCCAGGTTTCGGAAGCTCCGGTCGTATACCGTGCCACACGTGATAACAACAATCTCAACCCATTCGGCCCCCCGCCCCGGCTGCGCACTGTTCAGGCCATCGCGGCTATTCAGCAGGCAACCGGGTGCAAGCCGATTGTGGCCAGCATGTACCAGAACATCTCGGGCCAGTTCTTTTCACAGGTCAGCTGTAACTGACCCGGACAGGAAACTGGCATTGAGGTTAATTCAAGCCCCTGCCATAGCTTGCGCATGAAACTCGCAATTAACGGATTCGGCCGCATCGGCCGCACGATTTTGCGGCAGCTTCTGGCCATGCCGCTCGGTCACGACATCGAACTGGTGCTGATCAACGATATCGCACCGCTAGAGACCTGCGCCTATCTGTTCAAGTACGACAGCACTTTTGGGCCTTATCCGGGCAAAGTGGAACAGGGAACTGCGCAACTGGTTGTCGATGGGCACGCTATTTCTGTTACACACAGCCCCAACCTTAGCCGGGTTGATCTGTCCGGTGTAGATGTCCTGATGGACTGCACCGGCGTTGCCCGGACATCGGATGTTGCCAGTCAGGGCCTGACCGCAGGGGCAAGGAAAGTACTGATTTCCGGCCCCTCGCCCGCGACCGAGGCCACAATCGTTCTGGGCGCAAATGAGGATCATCTGGGCAATGCGCGGATCGTGTCAAATGCCTCTTGCACCACCAACGGGCTGGCTCCGCTGGTCAAGGTTCTGGACGGGATCGCTGGTGTCGCGTCGGGCCATATGACCACCATCCACTGCTACACCAACAGCCAGCCGATGATCGACGCTCCGCGTGGTGATCTGGCACGGTCACGCGCCGGAGCGCTGTCGATGGTCCCGACCACCACCAGCGCTATGCACCTGATAGACGAAGTCCTGCCCCATCTGGCCGGGCGCATCTCGGGCGCGGCGGTCAGGGTGCCTACGGCAAGCGTTTCCGCGGTTGATCTGATTGTGACGCTGAAGCGCGGCCTGAGCGCCTGCGATTTTGAAGCCGCCCTACGTGCAGCCGTTGCAGAGTCTCCCGTTCTGGGTTGGACGGATGAGCCGCTGGTGTCGTCCGATTTGCGGACGCGGCCGGAATCTCTGATCATCGCAGGGCCAGAAACCCGGCAGATCGGCGAAACTCAGGTTCGTGTTTTTGGCTGGTATGACAATGAATGGGGGTTTTCAGCCCGCATGCTGGATGTCGCTCGTATGATGGCCGACACATAGGCGGACCGCGACCTAACGCGATCCGCCGATTTTCATTTGGTTACTTGCCGGGAAGGCTGCCCGACCCGTGCCCCGACATGCCGCCCGAAACTTCTTCGGTTGCCTCATCGGCCAACTCATCCGGCAGGATCAGATTCAGCACGATAGCGATCAGAGCCGCAGGCAGCAGCCCGCTTTTCATCAGGATGCCCAGAGTATCGGGCAAGTGTTGCACCGCACCCGGCTCGAGCTGGAGGCCGAACCCGATTGACAGCGCGATGGCAAAGATCACCATGTTGCGCCGATTCCAATCCACATCGGACAACATCGAAACACCCGCGGCGACAACCATCCCGAACATGACGATGACGCCACCGCCCAGGACTTCGATCGGAACGGTGCGGATGATCGCGCCAACCTTGGGCACCAGGCCGCACAGGATCAGAAACAAGGCGCCGATGGTGACGACATTTCGGCTCATGACGCCGGTCATTGCGATCAGCCCGACATTCTGGCTGAACGACGTGTTGGGTAAGCCGCCGAACACGCCCGCCAGGGCCGAGCCGAAGCCGTCAGCATAGGTTGCACCGGTGATTTCCTTGTCCGTGGCTTCGCGCCCGGCTCCGCCTTTGGTCACACCCGACACATCCCCCACCGTCTCAACTGCCGAAACAAAGGCCATTAGACAGAACCCGATTATGGCGGCGAATGAGAACTCGAACCCATACTTGAAGGGCACAGGCAGGGCGAAAGTTGCAGCGCGGCTCCAGCTTGTTCCGATTGCCTCAAACGTGATCATGCCAACCATCAGGGCATAGACATACCCAACCGCAAGACCAATCAGAACGGCAGAAACCGAAAGCATTCCGCGGGTAAAGAACTTCAGCCCCAGCGTTACCACAACCACGACCAAAGCAGCCGACCAGTTTAGCGCCGAGCCGTATTCAGGCGTTCCAATGGCCGGAACCCCTCCGGCGGCGTATTGAATGCCGACCTTGACCAACGCCAGACCAATCATTGTCACCACAAGACCTGTGACCAGAGGTGGCAAGGCAAAACGGATCTTGCCAATCACCGTGCCCAGCAGGGCATGGAACACCCCACCGATAATGACACCGCCAAATAATGCGGCCAGACCATCGACGCCTTTGCCAGCAACCAGCGGGATCATGATCGGCAGAAACGCAAAGCTGGTGCCCTGAACAATAGGCAAAGCCGCTCCTACCGGGCCAATCGTCACCGTTTGCAGCAAGGTCGCGACGCCGGCAAACAGCATCGACATCTGGATCAGGTACAGCAGTTCGGGAAAATCGGGGGAGTTCGAACCGAACCCAAACCCGGCGGCCCCTGCAACGATGATCGCAGGCGTCACGTTCGAAACGAACATCGCCAGAACATGTTGAATGCCCAGCGGAACTGCCTTGTGCAGCGCCGGGGTATAATTTGGATCCCGAAGCTGTTCGGGTGTCCCTATTGAAGTGTCAGCCATGAGTTACTGTCCTCTCTGTCAGATTCACGGGGGTCTTACCGCTTATGCTGCGGCTTCATTTGGCTACGACACCACCTGATAAGGGGTATCGAACCAGTATTCTTCCAGGTTGGGCCCATCGCCGATCCGATCAACAACGGCGAACAATCCAGGGCCATGCAACGGTGTCAAAACGCCGTGCCACGTCCCACGATGATAATTCACCGCCTGACCGGGCCGGGTGACAAAGGCACACGGCTCGCACGGCTGCCCGTCAACATCTGGTGCAACAATGACCAGAAAGGGTTGATGGGTCATGGGCACAAAGGCCTGACTGCCATCAGGATGCCGTTCAACCATATCCAACTGGTACGGCAGGGTTCGGGGGTTGGCGTTGAACAGGCTGATCCCGGCGCGGCCGCCCGCGAAATCAAGGGCCGCCCGGTCATGAAAACGCCCGCACTGGCCCTGGTTGATGATCTTGTCCGGGTCGCCCGATGCCTCGATCACATCTCCGAACGGGGCAAAAGCGTCAGGCGTTAAAGGAACAGTCCGGATCTGTTTCATGAAGGCAGCACATCCCTCAGGCGGAATTCGGCAATACGCTCGACCTGTCGGCAGGCCTCGGCGAATTCTGTGTCCCGGTCCTGATCTATCCGCCGCAGAAACGCCTGCTGGATAGAGGCTTTGTCATGATCACGCACAGCAATAATGAAGGGAAATCCGAACTTGTCGGTATAGCGCCTATTCAGATCGGTAAAGGCATCGCGTTCGGCATCCGTCAACGCATCCAGCCCCGCCGAGGATTGTTCCGCCGTGCTTTCCTGCGTCAGTCGCTTGGCCTGTGCCAGCTTGCCTGCCAGATCCGGGTGCGCGGTCAGCACGCCCAACCGCTCCTCATCCGAGGCCGAACGGAACATGCGCGTCAATGCGTTGTGCAACCCGCCGGCAGTATCGTGAGCCGCGCCGAGTTCCAGCCCATGGGCGCGCTCTGCAATCCAAGCCGAATGTTCGAAGATCCCGCCATAAGCGGCAACGAAAGCGTCCCGCGCCATTTCTGACGGCTTTGGACCTGATACAGGCGGGTGCTGCGCTGCCCAATGCTGGGCGATCTCCAGACGGGTCGCGAACCAGACATCCGAGTGCCCACGCGCATAATCCAGAAACCGTTTCAGCGCCATGACCCGACCTGGACGACCGATCAGGCGGCAATGCAGACCGATCGACAAAATCTTGGGCGCACCGGCTTCACCCTCGGAATAAAGCGCGTCGAAACTGTCTTTGAGATAGGAATAGAACTGATCGCCCGAATTGAAACCTTGCGGCGTTGCAAAGCGCATATCGTTACAATCGAGAGTATATGGTACGATCAACTGGTCCCGGCCAGAGGCCTGCATCCAATAGGGCAGATCATCCGCATAGGTGTCCGCCACATAGGCAAAGCCCCCCTCTTCTGCCACCAGACGCACGGTGTTCTCGGAACACCGGCCGGTATACCAACCATAGGGACGTTCCCCCACGACCTCAGCATGCAGGCGGATGGCCTCTTCTATTTGAGCGCGCTCTTCCGCTTCAGACATATCCTTATGTTCGACCCATTTCAGGCCGTGACTTGCGATCTCCCAACCTGCGTCTTTCATGGCGGCAACCTGATCGGGCGACCGTGCCAGCGCCGAAGCGACACCGTAAACGGTTATGGGCAAGCCCTGCATCAAGCGGTGCAGACGCCAGAACCCTGCCCGCGACCCATATTCATAGATCGATTCCATGTTCCAATGACGCTGGTCTGGCCATTGCGCTGCGCCGACAATCTCGGACAGAAAGGCCTCGGACGCGGCATCACCGTGAAGCACGCAGTTCTCGCCACCCTCTTCGTAGTTCAGCACAATCTGAACGGCCAGATTTGCTCCGCCAGGCCACTGGGCGTTTGGCGGGTTGGCTCCGTATCCGATCATGTCACGGGGATAGCGAGGGGGCTGCATGAATGTTCCGTCTCAGTTGTGTTACACTACCTACGCTTTACCGCAGAATTGGATGCAGTATTATCAAATCAATCCGAACGCTGTTTCCTTTTCTTTCGGCATTCCCAAAGTCTCGGGTTTCGCCCCAGACTGCGTCAATCAATGCTCGATTGCAGTTTGCGGTTTTCAACAGCCACTCGTTGCGGTGATCGGAATATGAGGAGAAACGCGTGGCAGGATACCTGACAACCCATGTTCTGGACACCGCCAAAGGCTGTCCCGCAGAGGGGCTGAAAATTGCTCTGTACGCGATTACCCAGGACGGACGCCATAAACTGGCTGAGATGCTGACCAATGCAGACGGGCGAACAGACAGCCCAATACTACCGCAAGCAAACTTTGAAACCGGGGAATACGAGCTTGTTTTCAGTGCGGGTGACTATCTGCGCGCCTCTGGCCAGGCGGATGACGAACCGCTGTTCCTGGATGAGATTCCAATCAGGTTTGGTATGTCTGAAGCAGACGCCCACTATCATGTGCCGCTCTTGCTATCGCCATACAGCTACTCCACGTATCGTGGCAGCTAACTGACCGGGCGAACCTCCCGCCCGTCGATCGCCCCTGCCGGGCCTCCTCCTGTTGAGCCGGGCGCCGCACCCGTTGGGCGCGGCGCGGATAGTGGCGGTTACAGCCCTTCGAGAAAAGCTACGCGCGGCCGGGAGCCTTTGCTAACCGTTGATCTCCGAGTTTTGAACAACCTTGCCAATTCGCGCGATCATGAAATCCATGAACAAACGCGCCTTGGGATCCTGGTGACGTCGATGGGTATAGAGACACGCCATCTGAACAGAGACAGGAGGTGTCTCCTTCGCAACCACCACCAGACGTCCTGCCTTGAGATGTTCCGCTGCCTCAAACACAGGTTTCATCGCGATCCCCTGCCCTGACAACGCCCAATCGGTCAAAACGTCTCCGTCATCGCATTCAAACCGGCCCGACACGGCATAACGTCTTGGCCCGTCTGGAGTTTCCAGCATCCACTGAAACTCTGCAGCACCGGGATACCGCAGGTTAAGACACTCGTGCTTGTCGGACACAAGATCGGCTCCGTTTTGCGGCATCCCCCTACGTTTTACATAGTCCGGTGCGGCACACAGAACCCGCGCGCAATCCGCGATCTTGCGAATACGCAGGGTGCTGTCCTCGGGCTGACCAATGAAAAAGGCCAGATCCAATCCTTCGGTCGTCAGGTCCACTGACCTGTCGGTCAGGCGCAATCGCACATCAATTTCGGGGTATTCCGAGAGAAAATCCGGCACATGTGGGGCTAATAACCTGCGCCCGACGCCCAAAGGCGCGGCTACGAATAGTGACCCGCGGGGAGCTTCGGTCAGGTGAACAACCTGCGCCTCGGCTTCATCTACGGCATCCAGGACCGCAACCGCTCCGGGGTAAAACGCACGTCCCTGCTCGGTCGGGCTGAGGTTACGTGTAGTCCGCTGAAACAGACGCACGCCCAAATGATCCTCAAGCTGTGATATTCGCGCCGAAGTCACCGCCGGTGAAACACGCAAATCCCTCCCGGCAGCAGACATGCTGCCCAGATCATAGACACGAACGAAGGTGCGAATATTGTCGAGATAGGACATCTTATCGTTTTTTTTGATACAGTTTGACAATATACGGGAATACCGAAGAAAAGCCAGTTTGCCTAGGGTGACTATAACCTACTGGAGAGAACTCTCATGTTTGAATTCGCCGTGTTCTGGGATTGGATGGCATTTGCTGTGCGCTGGCTGCACGTAATCACTGCTATCGCCTGGATCGGATCATCCTTTTACTTCATCGCTCTGGACCTTGGCCTGAATCGGGATATCCCCGGCCCCGCCGACGGGGAAGAATGGCAGGTACATGGCGGCGGCTTTTACCATATTCAGAAATACCTCGTCGCACCCGAGCGGATGCCGGATCATCTGACCTGGTTCAAATGGGAAAGCTATGCCACCTGGCTTAGCGGAGCTGCGCTGTTGATGATCGTCTACTGGGTTGGTGGAGAGCTTTATCTGATTGATGCGCAAAAGGCCGATCTGGCACTGTGGCAGGGCATTCTGATCTCGGCTGCCTCGTTGACTATTGGCTGGCTGATCTACGACTTCCTGTGCAAATCCGGCCTGGGTGAGCGCCCAACATTACTGATGGTGCTGCTGTTTGTCCTGCTGGTGGTGATGGGCTGGGGGTACAACCAGATATTCACCGGGCGCGCGATGATGCTGCATCTGGGCGCATTCACCGCCACGATCATGACAGCGAATGTATTCTTCATCATCATGCCGAACCAGCGCATCGTCGTAGACGACCTTAAGAATGGCCGCACCCCGGACCCGAAATACGGCAAGATCGCCAAGTTGCGTTCGACTCATAACAACTATCTGACCTTGCCAGTGGTTTTCCTGATGCTTTCGAACCACTACCCGCTGGCCTTTGCCACCCAATACAACTGGATCATTGCGGCGCTGGTATTTCTGATGGGTGTCACAATTCGTCACTACTTCAATACACGCCACGCCCGCGCCGGTGATCCGACCTGGACCTGGCTGGTGACCGCTCTTCTGTTCATCGCCATCATGTGGCTGTCCACCGCGCCTATGTACAAACCTCTGGAGGAGGCCGAGGCACAGCCGCTCACCGCATTTGAACAGAAATACGCAGCAGCAGACGGGTTCGAACAGGCACATGATGTCGTTCTGGGGCGCTGTTCCATGTGCCATGCGCGCGAACCGGTTTGGGACGGCATCCTGTGGGCGCCAAAAGGCATTCTTCTGGAAACCCAAGGTGACATCGCCCGCAATGCGAAACAGATTTACCTGCAGGCCGGTGTCAGTCACGCCATGCCACCCGCAAATGTCACCTATATGGAACCGGAAGATCGCGCGGCGATCATTCGCTGGTTCCGCAATGCTGGCCTTTGAACTGGCACTGAGCCATCACTTGTTCCGTTAATTTTCTTGGCCAAACGATAAACGCTTCCCCTACACGATTACAGATGTTCTAACTATCCTTAAGGGGCCGCCACATCCGAAAAGGCGCCGAAATTAATTTCTAGTTGGGGCAGCTGGAGCCAATAGATGCAGCGAATAAGACAATGCAGCTTTGTGAGAAATTGTCTGTTCGGAATAGTCGTCGCCACATTGCCCACATCGCTGGCCGCATTGGAAACCGTCCTCACGGCACCGGGCGCTCCGAAAGCGCTGGTTGAACGGATCGAAGATACCGCATCGGTGACAACCGCAGAATCCCGCGGGCTGGACACGCCGCTTGAACTTTTGTCAGCGGCCCTGTCGGACTATACCACCATTGTACAGATCCTTTATGACGAAGGCTATTTCAGTCCCGTCGTCAGCATTAAACTGGACGGGAAAGAGGCGGCGGAACTCAGTTCACTCAACGTGCCCAATCAGATCAACAAAATCGTGATTGCTGTTAAAACCGGCCCAACCTTCACATTTGGCCAGGCGGTGGTCCGGCCGATCGCGACCGAAACGGTTCTTCCCGAAGACTATGCGTCGGGCAAACTGGCCACCACCGGCGCCATTCAGCAAGCCGCGTCAGCAGGCGTGCAGGGATGGCGTGACGCTGGTCATGCCAAGGCCGAGGTCAGCGGCCAGAAAGTCATTGCCCGCCACGCCCAGGCAAAGCTGGATTCCCGCATTGACCTCGCCCCGGGACCGCGTCTTAGCTTTGGAAAAATGTACATCAAAGGCGACAGCGATGTTCGCCACAGGTCCGTCGAACAAATCGCCGGCTTCCCAACCGGAGAGGTGTATTCCCCCCAGCAGGTGCAAAAGGTCGGAACCCGGCTTCGCCGCACCGGCACGTTTAATATTGTCTCGATCGAAGAGCACGACACTCCCAACCCTGATGGCTCCCTGGATTTCGATGTCTATCTTGAAGACATGCCCAAACGCCGCCTGACCTTCGGTTTGGAAGTGGCCTCGCGCGACGGGATGGAGCTGTCGACGACCTGGACGCATCGCAACGTGTTCCGCCGCGCCCAGCGGCTGCGGTTTGAGGCATCGTTGCGCAATATTGGCGGGGCCGAGGATCTGGACGGGCGCATCGGGCTGCGGCTGGATCAGCCCGACCGGCTGGGCCCCGATGACAGTACGTTCTGGAGCGCCCTTCTGGAACGTCGCAACACCGACAATTACAACGTGACGGTGACGTCTCTGGCCTATGGTGCAAGACGCACATTTTCAGACCGCCTATACGCCGAAGCATCCGCCGGGTTTCAGTGGTCGGATGCAGATGACGCCTATGGCGACGGGCGTAAGTTCCGCTATTTTATCATGCCGTTCCGATCAGAATGGGATGAAAGGGACAGCAAGGTCAGCGCCACCAATGGCTATTACCTGGATGCCCGTGTGATGCCATTTGTCGGCCTGTCCGACACAGAAACAGGCCTCAGGATGTTTGCGGACGCGCGTGCCTATACCAGTCTGCGGACGCAAGGTCGTCTCGTGCTGGCAGGACGGGTCCAGATTGGGTCAATTGTAGGACCCGCCTTGGACGGGGTCACACCCGATTTCCTGTTCTTTTCGGGCGGTGCGGGCACTGTGCGCGGTCAGCCCTATGAAAGCCTCGGCATTCCTGTTGGCAATGAGGTTGCTGGCGGCAAGTCTTTCCTCGGTCTATCTGGCGAAGTTCGCGGCAAAATCACCGAGACAATATCGCTGGTCGGGTTTTATGATTATGGTGTTGTCGACACGTCCTCGTTTGTCAGCAGCGCCGCAGAGAGCCATTCCGGCGCCGGGCTTGGTATCAGATATGACCTCGGTGGTTTTGGCCCCCTGCGTCTTGATCTCGCCCTTCCCGTTCAGGGCGGCACCGGGGACGGATTGCAGTTTTACATCGGAATTGGTCAGGCATTTTGACACATCGTTTCTCATATCCAGTTTTGGCGGCTGTTCTGCTGTGGGTACCCTACCCCGTTCTGGCGCAGGACGAAGGCGGCAGTATGCTAGAGCAGTTTCTGCAGGATACCCTGTCCGGTGATGATCAGAACGTAACCGTCAAAGGCTTGCAAGGCGCGCTGAGCGCACGGGCCACAATCGCAGAGATCACCGTATCGGATGATGAGGGCGTCTGGCTGACCATCAAAGATGCCGAACTGGATTGGAACAGACTGGCCCTGATACGTGGGCGGTTCTCGGTCAATGCGCTGACAGCGCAAGAGATCGACGTAGCCCGTGCGCCGGGCGCCACAACCAAAGATGCCCCTCCTCCTTCTGCGGAAACCCAGACATTCCAGCTGCCCGAGCTGCCTGTCGCAGTTGAAATCGGCGAAATCCGCGTGGATCAGCTGTCGCTGGGGCAGCCGCTGATTGGGGTAGCCGCCGACTTATCCGTCACCGGCAATCTGTCGCTTGCTGATGGAACGCTGGACACCAATCTCGACGTGGTGCGGCTGGATCGTGCCGGAGATGAGATCACACTGACCGCCGGGTTCGACAACTCGACAAGCGAGATCAATCTGGACCTGAACGTGGCCGAGGCATCCGGCGGGCTTATTTCGACCGCTTTGAACATTCCCGACAGCCCAACGATCGAGCTGACGGCAAAAGGTGCCGGACCGCTGACGGATTTCACCGCCGATATCGGGCTGAGCAGTGACGGGCAGCAGCGTCTGGCTGGGCAGGTTCGGCTTGGTTCGGCCCCTGACGACACTGCGGAAGGCATAGCATTTACCGCCGATCTGAACGGAGACCTGACACCCTTCGTCGGCCCTGCAATCGACCCGTTTTTCGGGACGGACTCGCGGCTGTTCGTGCAGGGCCAGACCCTGCCCGAAGGGGCGCTGGACCTGTCCGATCTTCAGCTTGCAACGCAGGCCCTGAACCTTGAAGGGAAGTTGGCCCTTGCCGAAGGTGGCACATTGCAGTTTGCCGCCTTGCAGGGACGCATTACCCCGCCGCAGGGACAGGCGGTCACGCTTCCGGTTGGCGGTGGTGACAAAACGATCAAGTCCGCGCAGATCTCGACCTTGTTTGATCAGAAGAACGGCAATCTCTGGGATCTTAGCCTGACAGCAGATAAGTTCAAATCCCCCCAGGCCGAACTTGAGAGCATGCAAATTATCGCGCAAGGCGTGCTCGATCAGACCCTTGGATTTACGGTGAACGGCGATCTGCAAGCCAGCGTCACGGGCATTGATCTGACCGATCCGAACCTGAATACAGCCGTCGGAGATCGCATCACGCTGGACGGGCAATTTGAGTATGGTGACGACCAGTCGTTGACATTGTCCGGTTTCGAACTGGTCGGGTCGGATTACACTCTGTCGCTGGACACGCTGATCAGTGGATTGACCAGCGGATTGGCTGTTGATGGCAAGGCTACGCTGGACGCCACCGACCTGTCCCGGTTCTCTGGCCTTGCCCAGTTGGAACTGGCAGGGTCGGCGTCGGCAGAGGTTCAGGGCAAGGGCTCTCCGCTTGAGGGCAGCTTTGACGGAAAAATTGTTGTTCAGGGCAACAACCTGTCGACCGGTCGCGACGATATCGACCCCGTAATCACCGGCCAGACCACCATCGCTCTGGATGCTCGTCGTGGGGCGGATGGAATATCCATACGCGAGTTCAAACTGAACGGTCAGGCCGCGCAGGCACAGGCCAGTGGCGAAGTGACCACGCCTGATGGCAATCTGACAATCGACGGTCAGGCCAGCCTCAACGCGCCCGACCTCTCGGTCTTTTCCGGGCTGGCCCAGCGGCAGCTTGGCGGGTCGCTCAGCGCACAAATGGACGGCAAAGGCACCCTGCAGACGCAAGAGTTTGATGGCACGGCCAGCATTACGACGCAGGATCTGCAGACAGGTATGTCCGAAGTCGATCCTCTGCTTGCAGGCAAAACCGTGATCACCTGGGATGGTGCGAAAACGGGAGACCTTATCGACATACGCAAAGCCACCATCAACGGACGGGCCGTGACAGCACAAGTAAGCGCGTCGATCAATGACCCAACCGACAATCTAGTTCTTGATGGTCAGGCACAGGTGACTGTCCCTGATCTTTCGCTATTTTCGGATCTCGCGGGCCGGGATCTTGCCGGGTCGGTTACCGCGGATATCAATGGCAACGGAGCTTTGTCCAGCCAGACCTTCGACATAGCCGGCGATGTCGATGCGCAGGACGTCCAGATTGGCATCAGCCTCGTCGACAAACTGATCGAAGGTCGAACGACGCTGCGTGTCGATGCCGAAAACAGTGATCAGGGTCTGAATGTCCAAAACTTCAAACTGCGGGGCACCGCCTTGACCGCAGACGCTTCGGGTCAGGTCAGCAAAGAGACCGGAGGGCTGAGCTATTCGGTAGAGCTGGACGATCTGGCGCGGATTTCCAAGACGTTGTCAGGACCACTGACGCTGGAAGGCAACGCCGCGCCAACAGCTTCGGGCCTTGAAGGAAGAGTCAGCTTGCGTGGGCCGGACAGTTCATACGCGTCGCTGACGGGGTCGGTCGGCTCTGACGGATCGGCAGACTTGGACTTTGACGCCGAGCTAAACAAGGTCGAGCGTTTCGCCCCAGATTTTCCAGGTACAATCACCGCCAATGGGACCGCAAAGCGCGAGGCAGGCGTCTGGACCATCAACTCTTCGGCGCAGGGTCCGGCACAGATCACCGGCGAAATCTCGGGCACGTTCGATGAAACCACAGGAAACGCCGATCTGCAGGCGCAAGGCGGGGTTAATATCGGTATCGCAAACCTGTTCATCACCCCCAACCAAATCGACGGGACTGCGCGGTACGACCTTAGCTTGAATGGCCAACCCTCGCTTGAGGCGCTCAGCGGGTCGATCACGACCTCTGGAACCTCGTTGGCGATACCGGGTGCCGGTCAGACCATTACCGGCATCAGCGGCGCGGTCGAGTTGGCCAACAACCGCGCCAACATCTCCCTAAATGGTGGAACCCGCGCCGGGGGTAATTTCACCGTCGCGGGCCCGATTGACCTGACGCCTCCGTTCAATGCGCAAATTACGACCACGCTCAATCGTCTCGTGCTGACGGATCAGCTTTTGTACGAGACGATCCTGAACGGGCAAATCGCAATGACCGGAGCTTTGGCCGGCAACAGCACAATAGTCGGGCAAATTACATTCGAAGAAACCAATATTAACCTCGCCGCCGCCTCGGGTGCGGTTGGCGCTGCGCCCATACCAGAGATCGAACATATCAACGAAAACGCGGCCAGCTATAGGACTCGGGAACGTGCCCGTTTGGTAAAACAGGACGATGCCACCCAAAGCGATTCCCGTATTGCGCTGGACATCGCTCTGCTCGCCCCCAAGGCCGTGTTTGTCCGAGGTCGAGGCGTGAATGCCGAACTCGGCGGACAGCTGTACATAGGCGGAACAACAACCTCGATCATTCCTTCGGGCCAGATCGCTCTAATCCGAGGCAATTTCGACATTCTGGGCCGCAGGCTGGCCCTGACAAAAGGGATCGTGACCCTACAAGGCGACTTGACACCCTATATCGAATTTGAATCATCAAACAGCACCTCGGACGGGACCGCTACAATCGAAATCGCCGGGCCGCTGGACGCCCCCGAGGTCAACGTGTTCTCGGATCCGGAACGGCCAGCAGAAGAGGCGCTGGCCATGCTGTTGTTTGGCAACCGTTTCTCTGAGCTGTCGCCCTTTGTCATTGCCCAGATGGCGGCTTCGCTGGCGCAGCTCAGCGGTGCAGGAGGGGATGCGACCAAGGGTCTGAGGGAGTCGACCGGTGTCGACACAGTCGATATCGGAGCAACGTCAAGCGGCGGAATTTTGGGCGCCGGGGCGTATCTGGGTGACAATCTCTATACCGATTTCAACGTGAACACCGAAGGAAATACCGAAGTGAACCTCAATCTGGACGTCACCGATAATATCACAATGCGCGGAACCGTTGACGGGCGGGGGGAAACGGGATTGGGTGTCTTTTTCGAGCGCGACTACTAATCCTGCGCGAAACTCTGCATCTGTGACAACAGTTTCGGGCCAAATCACAGGAAGGCAGGGAATTTCATTAACCCCTTTACTATCAATTTCTTAACATGACAGCGAATGCACAAGTCGCTCTATTCATTTCGTGCGACACGAATTTTCATTGCCGTTCGTTTCGAATTTTTGACGTTTCGTACCAATTTCATTGCCAGGTCCGTGCCTATGCAGGAAAAGAAGGCAGCGCCTGGTTTTGCGGCGTCTTTATCGAGTGACTTGTTGACCAGTACGACCTGATTATAGAGGGGGAAAAACTCAAAATCGGGGAAAGCAAAAGATCAAAATTCAAATCTTTTCATTACTAAAAATATTGAACTGCCCACCTTCCCATCCACTGCGTATTCTGTACCCAGCAGCGATGGGAAGGTGGATTATCTAAACGAACCGATAAGCCGGATGTTTCCGCCGAACGATGTCAGGTTTGTTGTTGTGAAGCTTTAACTGTTGCCGGGCTTTCCGCTGACGCCATCTCGGACAGCCAATCACGCACGGCGCCGTGCCGGCTACGGGCGATCGCGATCTTTTTGCCGCAGCCCAGAACCAGATATCCGACTTCATTCAGGCTTTTAGCAATATCCACACACCGATTAGCAACCCAAAAGGACCGATGCACCTGTAGGCCATAGCATTCTGGCATTTGCGATAGGATGCCTTTGAACGTTGAACGCACCAGCACTTCTTTTTCATCTACACGCAGGGTGACATAGTGCTGCTGAGCCTGAACGAACAAGATATCCTTGGCCAAAAAATTTTGCCCATTGGCGGACACTAAACCATTGGCCACAGGAACACGGGATTCCACTCTGCTATCCGGCTCGTCCTCGGGTTGCGGATCGCCGGCGCGCAGGCGGGCCAGATAAGGTGGAAAAACCCAAACGATTACGATCACTTCAATTCCAACGACGAGAAAGTACTGAGGCAGCAAAAGCGGCGAGTTTTCAAAGCTGAAAGACAGAAACGTACTGAAAACCATTGTCGTTGCGAATTGGGCAAACTTCATCGCCCCATACGCAACGGGAAAACATGTCAGCGGGGTGAAAAACCGTTTGATGCCCAGATATCGGCTGCAGACTGCCTCAAAAAGCAACATCAGAACCACCGAACCCATATACCCCAGCAATCCGAACATCCAATAGATCGATCGCCCCAGCCCGTTTAGCGGTTCAGCAAACAATGACGGCGTCGCACCAAGGAGCAACAGCATCAAAGCGGGCAGAAACATCAGGAAGTTTCTGGACAGGAAAAAACTAAGGACTTCGCTCAGGATCGCATCAACCGACATACCCGGCAATACGACAAACGAAAGCTCAGCCTGTTTCAAATCGTTATACACGTCTTGCGGTTTCATTCAGCCCTTGTTGCTCTGATCGCACTACTACCATCTATTTCGGCTTCGGCGCCTAGGCCCGACTGCCCACAGGTTCGGGCCCTGCGCAATCGGTTCCCCAATTTCGTTTCCAAACCCAATCAAGACCTAACCTCACGACCGCAAAATGGGCGCTTGGTGGCGTTTTCTTAGGTTTAAAATTGCTGAAACCAGAGAAATATGGCGCAAATGGCGCAAAGCTGAGTGGGAAATGCCTATTTCCCCGTTGACGTTACGGAAACCTAAAAGGGCGGCCTCGCAAGGCCGCCCTCAAAAACTCTACTCCGACACTCTTACTCAGCCGCGATTACGCCTTCGATCTTTTCAACGCGAATGGCCGAGAATTTGAACTCAGGGATTTTACCATAAGGGTCGATGGCCGAGTTGGTCAGGATATTCGCTGCCGCCTCAACATAGGCAAAGGGGATGAACACCATGTCCTCTGCAATCGCCCGGTCGGCACGCACCATGATCTCGATCGAGCCGCGACGGGTGGTCAGGCGAATGGTCTCGCCCGGTTCGATTCCCATCAGCTTTAGCTGACGTGGGTTCATCGAACAGTTGGCCTCTGGTTCAACCGCATCCAGCACCGTGGCCCGGCGGGTCATTGACCCTGTGTGCCAATGTTCAAGCTGACGACCCGTGGTGGCGATCATCGGATACTCCTCATCCGGCGCTTCATCCGGCTGGATCACACTGGCAGGAGTGAACTTGGCCCGCCCATCGGCACGAGGGAAGCCATCACCAAACACAATCGCTTGGCCCGGATCGGTCTCAGACAGCGACGGGTAGGTGATTGTTTCGGTCTCCAGCCGCTCCCAGGTGATGTTGTCGAGCGACGCCATGGTCAGCTTCATCTCGGCAAACACTTCGGACACATCCGAATAAGACCAGTTCAGACCAATGCGCTGCGCAAGTTCGACGGTGATTTTCCAATCCTCGCGCGCCTCACCCGGAGGCGCCACAGCCGGACGCACTCGTTGTACCTGACGGTTGGTGTTCGACACGGTGCCGTTCTTTTCATACAGCGCCGAGGCAGGCAGGATGATGTCGGCGTAGTTCGCCGTTTCGGTCAGGAAGATGTCCTGCACGATCATCAACTCCAGCTTGGCCAGCGCGTCCCGCGCGTGGCCTACATCGGGGTCGGACATGGCTGGGTTTTCACCCTGAATATACATGCCCTTGATATTGCCCGCATATGCTTGATCGATGATTTCAGTGACGGTCAGGCCTTTTTCGTTCGAGAAATCCTCAGATCCCCAGACCGAGGTGAACTGTGCCCGGATGTTGTCATCGGTCACCGTTTTGTAATCGGGCAGGAACATCGGGATCAGGCCCGCGTCCGACGCGCCCTGCACATTGTTCTGACCGCGCAGCGGGTGCAGGCCCGCGCCGGGTTTACCAACGTTGCCGGTCATCAACGCCAGCGAGATCAGGCAGCGCGAATTGTCGGTGCCGTGGATATGCTGACTGACACCCATACCCCAGAAAATAAGCCCGGCCTTGGCCTGTGCAAAGATGCGCGCCACGCGGCGCAGCTGATCGGGTTCGATACCGCAGATCGGGGCCATCGCCTCAGGCGTGAAAGCGCGCAGGTGCTCTTTTTCGGCTTCCCAGTTTTCGGTCCAGCGGTGGATATACTGGCTGTCATACAACTCTTCTTCGACGATCACGTTCATGATCGCGTTCAGCATCGAGACATCGGCACCGGGGCGGAATTGCAGCATCTCATCAGCAAATTTACGCATGCCGACACCACGTGGGTCCATCACGATCAGCTTGCCACCGCGCTTGGTGAACTGCTTGAAGTAGGTTGCCGCCACGGGGTGGTTTTCAATCGGGTTGGCGCCGATGATGATAACCACGTCCGAGTTTTCAACCTCGTTAAAGGTCGCGGTCACCGCGCCCGAGCCCACGTTCTCGATCAGCGCCGCCACGGACGAGGCATGGCACAGCCGGGTGCAGTGGTCGACGTTGTTGTGTTTGAAGCCCTGGCGAATGAACTTCTGGAACAGATAGGCTTCTTCGTTGGTGCATTTGGCCGAGCCGAAGCCAGCGACGTTGCGCGGATCTTCATCACGCAGCGCCTTCAGCTTGGTGGCCGCCAGATCCATTGCCTCTTCCCAAGTCGCCTCGCGAAAATGAGTGCCCAGATTGCCCGGATCGACATTCAACCCTTTTGCAGGCGCATCTTCTCGCCGGATCAGCGGTTTGGTCAGGCGGTGTGGGTGGTGGATATAGTCGAAACCAAAGCGGCCTTTGACGCACAAGCGGCCTTCGTTGGCCGGGCCGTTGATGCCCTCGACATACTTGACCTTGCCGTCCTTGACCTTCAGCGAGACCTTGCAGCCGACGCCACAGAACGGGCAGACGCTTTCAGTTTCGCTATCGTAATCCTTGCTGTCTCCCTGCTGCTGATCGTCCAGCACTGTGGCAGGCATCAGGGCACCGGTCGGACAGGCCTGAACGCATTCACCACAGGCCACACAAGTTGAATCGCCCATCGGGTCGTTCTGATCGAACACCACCTGCGCGGTGTGACCGCGCCCGGCCATCCCGATCACATCATTGACCTGCACATCCCGGCAGGCCCGGACGCAGAGGTTGCAGTTGATGCAAGCATCCAGATTAACCCGCATCGCGATATGGCTGTCATCCAGCAACGGGATTTTCTCGACCTCTTTGGCCGGGAACCGGCTGTCGCTGACATCGTTCAGTTCGGCCATGTCCCAGAAATGGCTGGATTTGTCGTGGGCCTCTTCGGGTTGATCGGCGACCAGCAATTCCATGACCATTGCGCGCGATTTCTCGGCACGGTCGCTGTCGGTTTTCACCACCATGCCGTCCGCCGCAGGGCGAATGCACGAAGCGACAAGAGTGCGCTCGCCTTCCACCTCGACCATGCAGGCGCGGCAATTGCCGTCGGGTTTGTAGCCCGGCTGCGGCTTATGACACAGGTGCGGAATGGTGAACCCCTGTCCCTTGGCGGCTTCCCAGATGGTCCAGCCTTCGGGCACGGTGACGTCATTTCCGTTCAGATTGAAGGTGACGGTCTTGGTTGGGCTTGCATCAAGCATGGCTCTGTCTCCCTCAGATTTCGTCAGCGAAATGTTTCATGACCAGGCGGATCGGGTTCGGGGCCGCCTGCCCCAGTCCGCAGATCGAGGCATCGCCCATGACCTGACACAGGTCTTCCAGTAAATCCTGGTCCCACGTGTCAGCCTGCATCAGCTTAACCGCCTTTTCGCAGCCCGCCCGGCAGGGCGTGCATTGGCCACAGCTTTCATCCTCGAAAAACCGCAGCATATTCAGCGCCGCGTCGCGGGCAGTGTCCTGATCGGACAGCACCACCACGGCGGCCGACCCGATAAACGTACCCAGAGGTTGCAGCGTGTCGAAATCCAGCGGCACGTCGTCGATTGACGCAGGCAACAGGCCCGAAGACGGCCCGCCCGGTTGATAGGCTTTGAAAACGTGACCCTCGGCCATGCCACCAGCGGCCTCAATCACATCCAATATGGTCGATCCCGCAGGCAACAGATAGACGCCCGGCTGCGCCACCCGGCCCGAGACCGAATAGCTGCGCAGACCCGTGCGCCCATTCTTTTCCGTGCTGTTCAGCACTTGGGGCCCTTCGCGGCAGATTTTCGACACCCAATAGAGCGTCTCGACATTGTGCACCAAGGTCGGACGGTTAAAGACCCCAACCTGCGCCACAAACGGAGGCCGGTGACGCGGCAAGCCTTTCTTGCCTTCGATCGACTCGATCATCGCGGATTCTTCGCCGCATATATAGGCACCGGCGCCCCGGCGCAGATCGATATATCCCTTTTCAACCAGGCCAGCCTGTTCCAGCGCGGCAATCTCGCGGCGTAGAATTTCCAGTACCGCCGGATATTCATCGCGCATGTAGATAAAGCAGGTCTCGGCCTCGACCGCCCATGCGGCTATCAGCATGCCTTCAAGGAAGACATGCGGCGTGCGTTCAAGGTAATAGCGATCTTTGAACGTGCCAGGCTCGCCTTCATCGCCATTCACGGCCAGATAGCGGGTGCCTTCGTTCATGCGAACGAAGCCCCATTTCTTGCCGGACGGGAAGCCAGCACCACCCAGACCGCGCAAGCCCGAGGACAGGATGTCTTCCTGTACTTTCTCCCAATCACCGCTCTCGCGCAGCTCTTTCAGCTTGGCATAGCCGCCGTTTGCTTCATATGCCGCAAAGGTTTCATAGGCGGGCAAATGGGCGTGGGTATCATCCGCAGCAATCGCCGCCTGCACCTTTTCAGGAGTGGCATAGTCGATATGGTTATGCCCGATCTCCAGCACTGGCGCAGTATCGCAACGACCCATGCAAGGCGCACGCAGGACACGGACGTTGGAAGGATCAAGACCGTCTTCCAACGCCTTTTGCAACTGCTGGGCACCGGCCATTTCGCAGGACAGGGAATCGCAGACGCGGATGGTCAGCGCGGGCGGCGGGGTTTCATCCTCTTTCACCACATCGAAATGGGCATAGAAGGTGGCGGTCTCATATATCTCGGCCTGACCAATCCGCATCTCGACGGCCAGCGCAGCAATATGATCGGCGCTGATATGGCCGTGTTCGTCCTGAATCAGATGCAGGAATTCGATCAAAAGGTCGCGACGGCGGGGGCGATCCCCCAGCAAGCGCGCAATCTCGGCCGCCGCCTCATCCGTGAACTGACGGCCTTTGGGCGTGTGCCGCCCCTTGCCTTTACCTGACTTCCAGACGCCCTTTGGCGCGCCTGATGGCTTGGTATCTAATGGTGCCATGATGCCCTCCGATTCAGGCCCCGTGTCTCATCAGACTAGCATATCGTCAAATCGCATATTTCAATCGCACGATAACGACACCTTATCACCGCAAAGACGTCACCACCGCGCGCAACGCTCCAACCGTTGGCAGTTCCGGATCGCGTGTCAGGGTCGCCAGACAGATAGGTTTGCTGACCACCGGATCGACCAAAGGCAGAACCTTTGTTCCCTTCAGATCCCCCAACGCCCGTACTAACACGCGTGGCACCACGGTGGCCGCCAATCCCTCACGCGCCATGACCATTGAGGCAGTGAACCCGCTGGTTTCCGCGACCACATGAGGATGCAGGCCCTGTTCTGCGAAAATCCGGTCTAATATGCGGCGGTTCTGCATCTGCGGTTCAAGCAGGCTGACCGGAAATTCGGCGACCCGCGCCCAGGGAATTGGCCCCGTTTCGTCTGTCATGTGAGACGGGATCAACAGGACATAGGTTTCTTCATACAGCGACTGTACCTGCCGCAAATCGGTGCCGATACTGTCGCCATATGTGATGCCCGCATCCAGACTGCCTTCGTCCAGCCGATGTTGAATGGCCGTAGCCGACATCGTTTCGATCCGAGTGATGATGCGCGGATGCGCCTGCTGTAGACGCTTGATCAACCGGCCCGTAAAGGCGATTGCAGTCGGGATCACGCCCAGTATCAGAGTCCCCGTGATTTCCCCCTTTGCCGCCTGCACCTGCTGTTCCAAGGCCTTGGTGTCGTCCAGAATGCGCCGCGCCCGCTGGACGATCATCTCGCCCTCTTCGGTCAGGCCCTGAAACCGGTTGGCGCGGCGGACGATGGACACGCCCAACCGATCCTCTAGGTTGCGAATACGCATAGAAAACGCAGGCTGGGAAATCCCGCATTCCTCGGCTGCCTTTGCAAAATGCCGGTGCCGCGCCAAAGCGCTGAGCAGTTGCAGGTCGCGGATTTCGATCATGTGGCGGCATCACTCATATCAGGTCGGTGCCGACACTAGCGGAATTCCTTGGGATACGGAAAGCAGGAGTTAAACCCGGCCCCTCCTCGAACCGATCCTTATTACCATTGGTAATGCCAAGTTTGGACCTTAGGGTCAGGACTCATAGCCAATAGATGACGAGAGCTGCGATGGCGATTGCTGAGAGGAAGACCTTCGGGCACCTGT